>JBILBT010000049.1:0-13795 GCA_044353545.1 Crocinitomicaceae bacterium
GCTCATCTGAAAATAAAACTATTTTCTCCTTTTCGTCTACCGACCAATTTCTTCGATGTTTTGACATACACAAATCTAATTAATGTTAATTTAGTTTTGTGTCCAAGATTTAATTGAGCTATTAGGAAATTCGTAATTCGTAATTCGTAATTCGTAATTCGTAATTAGTAACTAGTAACTTATCAAAGCGCTGCGTTTATGGCATCTTTTAAAGTAGGAATCGTCGTTGGACTAAATCCAGACGTTTTGAACTGTAGGATGCCATCTCTTCCGATCACAAAATGTGTAGGGAAAGACACGACCTTCATTTCATTGGCGAATTGATCACTTTTGGCGCAGATGCGGTAATCAAAAGGATGTTCCTTCAAGAATTTTTTCAAGGCCTTCGCTTCATCTAAAGCAACACCAAGGAATACAACGTCTTTACCTGCGTATTCAGCTGCAATATGATTGAGCTCAGGAATTTCCATGGTGCAGGGTTTACAGGCGATGAACCAAAAATTGATTACGACCACCTTTCCTTTGAAATCTGAAATTTTGACCTTGTTGCCTTTCAAGTCGGTCAAGACACCATCGATGGGATGCGCCTTTTCGTCGGCGGTAATTTCATCTAAAGGCCTCTTCATCATCCCGTCCATCATTTTTTTCTCTTCATCAGTTAACTTGCGAAAAACGAAAGCTTTCACTTCTTTTTTGTCATTCACATATGGTTCAAGAGTCAATTCGCCTGAGGAGAAGAATTCACCCAATTTTTCTGGAGCGATTTGTAGTCCTTCGGCTGAAAAAACGGGAGTTGTCACACCATCAATCATCATCGGTTTTGAGTGGTCAATCTCTCCGGGCAAGGCAGGATGAAGTCCCGCTAGTGAGGTGACTTGGGAGAATGCTGAAACACTCAGAATGAGAAATAAAAGGATGTATAAAATCGATTTCATGATAGAATAAATTGATGTTGTTTCACTAAAGTACACATTTTCAAGGTGTCATTTTCAACTATCTCTATTATGCATTCTTTTCATTCTTCATTGTGAATTCTATTCACACTAGGTACCAACTCCAATTTTTGTTATATCTTGGTGTCGTTAAACTACTGCTATTTAAAACCCCATTCGCATGTGCGCATGATAACCGCCAATCGACATATCCTATTGATCTTCTTTTTTGCGTGCATGGCATGGCTGAATGTTGCCAAGTCGCAAGGAGATGATTGCCTTACAGCAGTGCAATTAAACAACGTTTCTAACTATTGCTCAGGCGCAGCGTTTTACACAAACATTGGCTCTACTCCTGGTATCTGGGGAAATCCAACCTGTTTCGGCGCGACCATCACAGAGGATGTTTGGTTTCAATTTACGGCTACCGGAACGGATGCCCTCATTTCAGTAGGTGGAACGGGAAATGGAGGTACAATGTGGAATCCTTCGGTGGCGATTTACAATGGTGATTGCGCCACAACAATCAATGAACAAGGCTGCAACTCAGCCCCTGGTTCAGGAATTGTCCAACTCTATGAGGGTGCAATGATTCCAGGTTCGGTCTATTACATCCGCGTTTCAACGACTGCCGCAAATGAAGGAACATTTGAACTTTGTTTGAATAACTATACCCCATCTGCGAATCCAGGTGCTGACTGCGGTGGAGCTGCATTTTTGTGCAACCAAAGTCCGGTGAGTGTGGGAACTTTGAGTGGTGGTGGAAATAACAATGACGAACCGGAAGCATCTTCGTGTCTTGAAAATGCTTTTGGAGCAGACGAAGGAAATTCATCTTGGTTTTACTGGACTTGCGGAACAGCGGGGACCTTCACCCTGGATATCACTCCGCTAAATCCAATGGATGATATCGACTTTATAGTCTACCAATTGAATACGACCAATCCATGTGGACCACGCACCATTCTGCGCTGTAATTCATCGTCTTGTCTCAATGCCAATGGTTCTACAGGATTGAATTTAACCGATGTGAGCATTGTGGAAGATCCCGATTGTGACCCTGGTGAAAATGCCTATTGTCAGTTTATCAACATGACAGTTGGAACAACATACGCACTCCTCGTGAACAACTTCAGTGCGAACTTGGGCTTTACCGTAAATTTTGGCGGTACAGGTTCTTTTCAAGGTCCAAACCCGAACATCACCGCTGCACCTGTGAGCATTTGCCCGGGAGGAACTGTTGTTTTCAATGGTTCTACCTCAACGAATATCGCGGGTGGCTTGAATTGGAATTTCTCCAACGGTGGTTCGCAAGCGAGTGCAACAGGAATTGGTCCGCATTCCATCACCTATGCGAATTCAGGAACCTACACAGCGATTTTGAATGGAACTGATTTCGCGGGGTGCACGGCAACAGAATCCGTGATTATTACCGTTAACGCAGGACCCCCAGCACCGACAGTGAGCAATGTTACCTATTGTCAAGGAGCAACGGCAACGGCGCTAACTGCAACAGGAACCAACCTACTATGGTACACTGTTCCAACGGGTGGCGTGGGAAGCGCGACTGCACCTACTCCATCGACAAGTACACCAGGAACCACAAGTTATTACGTCTCCCAAACGATCAATGGATGTGTAAGTACTTTGGCACAAATCGATGTGATCGTCACATCTCAAACGACGATGGATGTTCCCATCAATTTGGAATCTTGTCCCGGAGTAATCATTCCTCCAGTGGCTTTTACCAGTTCAACTGCGGGAACAAATTATACATGGACCAATGGCAATACATCTATTGGTTTAGGAGCAAGTGGCAACGGAAACTTACCTGGTTTTACAACGACCAACAGCGGAACCTTGGATCAGGTGGCAACTATTACTGTTACACCTAGTGTCGGCACTTGTGTTGGTGCGCCAGCATCCTTCACCATTACTATAAACCCCCTTCCAACTATTTCTGCAGGCATTGACCAAGCACTTTGCACTGGCGAAAGCACGAGCGTAGTTGCCTCGGGGGGAATAACGTATTCTTGGAACAACAACATTACAAATGGTCTTGCATTCACGCCAAGCACATCAACAACCTATACCGTAACGGGTACCTCCGCAGACGGCTGCATCAACACCGATCAAATGCAAGTCGTAGTGAATCCCATACCTAGCGTCAATGCCGGTAATGACCTCACCATTTGTCCTGGAATAAGTGTCGTCTTGACCGGGAGTGGAGCAGACACCTACACGTGGAACAATGGAGTCTCTGATGGCGTCGCATTTGTTCCAAGCAGCAACATCAGCACCTATACAGTAGTTGGAACCACTGCTGAGGGCTGCGAAAATACGGATGATGTCCTTGTTCAGTTCACTGCAACTGACCCTGTAACATTTTCGCCCGACATCACCTTGGGCTGTTCGCCATTGGTCGTAAACTTCTCCAACACCACCGCAAATTCCATCGATTGCGTTTGGTCATTCGGCGACGGAAGCACAATGAATGGTTGTGGAACAGTTACACACACCTTTGTGGATTATGGCTGCTATGACATTGAGTTGACTGTAACATTCGCAAATGGTTGCGTGAATGCCTTAAATCAGTCGAACCTGATTTGTGTTGAAGCGCCGCCTATGGCTTCATTTTTTGCTGTACCCTCTGTTATTAACCAATATGACTCACAAACGAGTTTTCAGAACACGACAATTGGGGCTGTGAGCTATGTCTGGAACTTCGGGGATGGGTCGTCCACTTCGACAACGATCAGCCCGTCGCACGATTATTCTGGAATGCCTTTGGGGAATTATGAGGTTATCCTGATTGCTACTTCTCCCTCTGGATGTATTGATAGTACTACTTCCGTTATTCAAATCAAAGAAGACTTGTTGTTTTACATACCGAACTGCTTCACGCCCGACGACGACGAGCACAACCAATTTTTTCAGCCGATTTTCACCTCTGGATTCGATCCATTTGATTATACCCTTTTCATCTACAATCGCTGGGGAGAATTGATCTTTGAATCACACGATGCGACCGTTGGTTGGGATGGCGGATATGGGGGTAAAAGTGAAGTTAGCGTGGTGCAAGACGGAATCTATACTTGGAAGATTGAGTTCAAAACCAGCGACACCGACGAGCGAAAAATGGTTGTTGGGCATGTGAATGTCATTCGGTAGGCTAACTGAATTCTATTATTCTGTATTTCCACTCAATTTCTCACCGCAGAGGCCTAGGGAGAAAAAAAATTGATCATTCTTAATCATTGTTGATGTAGTTAACCTTTTGGAAATAGAAATTCCTTGGATCAGTGCCCTCTGTGGTAGAGAATCATCTCAAGTTTCATCATTCGAAACTGTTACTCAATTTTTTACCGCAGAGACGCAGAGAGAGAAAAATGATGATTCTTTGAAATGATGTTGAGAACCGCATGGAAGAGATCCCTTAACTCAGCGCCCTCTGTGGCTCTGTGGTAGAGAATCATCTCAAGTTTCATCATTCGAAACTGCTACTCAATTTTTAACCGCAGAGGCCTAGGGAGAGAAAAAAATGATGATTCTTTGAATTGATTTTGAGAACCGTATGGAAGAGATCCCTTAACTCAGCGCCCTCTGTGGCTCTGTGGCTCTGTGGTAGAGAATCATCTCAAGTTTCATCATTCGAAACTGTTACTCAATTTTTCACCGCAGAGGCGCAGAGAGAAAAAAATGATGATTCTTTGAATTGATTTTGAGAACCGTATGGGAGAGATTCCTTAACTCAGCGTCCTCTGTGGCTCTGTGGCTCTGTGGTAGAGAATCATCTCAAGTTTCATCATTCGAAACTGCTACTCATTTTTTTACCGCAGAGGCCTAGGGAGAAAAAAAATTGATCATTTCTTTTGATTTTGAAAATTTAGTCTAGAGGATTTGAAAGCAAATGGAACGTACGCCTTGCCTGGGGGTGTAAAATGCTTCGTTTACAAAATCACTCCTGGTTCAAGATCATCTTCTGGGCTTCCTTGCTCATCAGAATGTAGTTGTGGCCCGTGTGTTTGATGATTTTTTTGTCCAGTTAAATTTTGCATTGAAAGATTTCGCTTTTTCCCCGCTAAATTTAAAAAATTGCGTGCCTCATTGGATCCTTGTGCGCCCCTGTTTATTCGCTTTTTCGGTTTCTCGAAGGTGGTCGCTGTTTACATCGGCATCACCAAGCAAAACAAAGAGCTTCTTGCTAAAAGTGTGAGCAAGGGTTTGATCGTTGATCACAGTGAGCTTAATTCCGTAAGGAAATTTTTCCTCTTGATTTGGAAAGGTGTACCACCCAGCATTGGCAGCAAATGCCTTTTTAATGTGCGCTTCGGGCATGAACAGGAGCATTCGGTGAACAAATTGAGCACCCGCGGAATGACCAAAAATAAAGAATGAATCAGCGACCAAGGCATTGTTTGTTTTTATTTCGCCAAAAATTCTTTCGATGGTCGAATAAGCCCAATCCTCTTTCGAGTTCCATACGTGATGTTGATTCCATACATTTCCTTCCTGATAATCGAATGTTTCCCCCTTGATCAGTTCACTAAATTCAGGTGCCACAATCAGGTAATTGTTGGAATGCGCGAATTCGGTCCATGCATCTAAATAATCCATTGCATTTCGATCTGTCCCGTGCATCACAAACATCACTTGCATCGAATCATTGACCAGACTGGGGAGGTAGGTGTAGAACCTTATCTTTTTATTGTTCACTTGATTAGAGGAGAAACGATGAATCTCCGAGGTGTCCACTCCGACCTTGATCGGTTTTGAATGCAAAGCGTTAACAGTTTTTGTAAATGCCCCAAACACAAAAGCGAAAGTGATAAAGGAAACACCTGTCACCAATAATAGGAGACGACGGTTGGCCTTTGAGCGCAGGTGTGAAATGAATCGGAGTTTCATTTTTGATGGCTTTGCGTGAACAAAGGTAGTGAATTGATCTAAAAACGGGGATTCAGACTGTTTATGACATTTTATGAAGGGTTCTTCAACCTAAACAAAATCCTTCGACTTAAAATTAATGGTTGAACATTTGAAGTTTAAAGCAAAATCTTTTTTTGGAAGAGTAATTTATACAAAAATCTAGATAGAATTACCACAATAAAAAAGCACAACAGAATTAATGCGTATTGACTTATATGGTATTGAGACACTCCATAGACCATCGAATTAATGATAAAAATACTAGCTATTAATCCAAAAATTAAGGGGGAGACAAAGAGAAATATACTCAACCCTAGCTTCCAACTTTTAATAGAATTAGAAAATAATATGCTTGGTGGAATAACTAAAGTTAAAACCCAGAGAATAAGAATCAATCCAATAAATGAATTAAGTTTAACTCCAAAGAACGCTCTATCTTGTTCAATGACCATTTCCTTTTTGAACAATACTTTATCACCGTCCAATATTTTCACGCTTATTAGTGTATTATACTGAACACGAGGTAGTAAAAAAAAAGTATCGATAAACAAAGTGGTTGATAGTGTATCTAACAAAACACTATCGTCAAAGTAAATAAGATTTCTTCGCAAATTTTCTGTCGAATACTCAGAAACTGAGAAATAAAGGATATCATTAGTATTATTCAATCCAATTTTATCTATCTCGATTTGATTGTCGTCTTTGGAGCAAGAAATCAAGGAAAAAAGAAAAAATAATACAATCGGGATATAAAATCTCATCTTAATCTTCACTAATTGCTTATTACTGAAATCATCCCTTTAAATAAAGAGCAGTTTGGACAAGTTGGGTGGAGCTTAATGTCTTCAAAGCCACAACCATTGCAACGATACTTTTCATCTTTACTGTTTTGACTCAACTTCTTTTCAGTAGTTGTATTATAGTCAAAAGAGATCACAAAAGGCTCATTCCCCAGCCAAATGATATCATTATCACGAAGCTGTTGCTTTACACTGCAATTTAC
Organism: Crocinitomicaceae bacterium; assembly: GCA_044353545.1. Lineage (GTDB taxonomy): Bacteria > Bacteroidota > Bacteroidia > Flavobacteriales_D > Crocinitomicaceae > M0103. The sequence goes on from JBILBT010000049.1 coordinate 6,865, forward strand.
CTTCTCTACAGTACTAAAGGTTCCATTGGTCGATGATTCATCTTTTATAAAAACTTGGTTTTCAATAAACTCAATAGAACAGTGTTTTCTGCTGACAATTAGCATATTATTGAAAATTATGTCGTTTAATATTTCGGCACCTAAATAATTTCGACCAATTAATTGTGTTTTGCCATTACTTTTAAAAACCTGAAAGGAGCCAGAATTTTTTTGACACTGCCAGCGAACACCAATTATTTCCTCTTCCTTTGTCGCCTCGTAATTACTCTTGGTCTCAGATTGAATTGATTCGGTCCACAGTAAATCTTCTTGACAGTGCTCACACTCTTTAGGAGCATCGGCCATACTATTGGCGACAATAAGGTTGTTGCAATTCAAACATTTAATTTCCAAACTCATTTAAAACTTTTTTTAATTCCTACCTTATTCAAGTCCTTAACAAGATTTTGCAGGTCAGATTTTGCAGGGATTCCTGCGAGATAAATGTCCCCTTCTTCTGAAACATTTAATGACCAAATTTTATTTGTTTGTTCAGGCATGATCTCTTTAGGTTTTCCTTCTTTTATTTCATACATCTTTTGATTTGTTGACCCTGACATATTATTATCAGTGTACAAATCTTTTTCATAGCGCCCATCTACTAAATAATCAATGTACTTCAGAAACAAACGATCCTTAAACATTTTTTTGAGTTCGGCCATTTCATAACCCGTGTAGCATTGAACATTTAAATTCGTTCTTGTTTTAATCAAATAGACAAAGGCAATAAGTTGTTCATATTGTTGAAACGGCTCACCACCTGAAATAGTAATCCCATCATAATTTTCACGAATAGAATCAACAAAATTAAAAACATCAAATACAGATAAGGTTCTACCTTTATTTTTGCTCCAAAGCATTTGATTTACACAACCATCACATGCTAAGGTACATCCTTGAACCCAAATTCCAATTCGTTTTCCGGGGCCTAGATTATAAAGAGGGTATTGTAATTTATTTAATTGCCAATTCATTCAAATACTATTTCATTATCATGAATTATAATAGATATGGTACAATTCTCCAATTTTCCTGATTTGAACATATAATTTGTTAGTCCATTCTTAATATGTGTTTCAATTCTATTTACGATTCCTCTCCCCCCCATATCTAGGTTGTCTATGGCGCACGTTTGAATGAATTGTTTCACAAATGTGTCATTGTATTCCAATGTGATGTTTTTTAAATTCTTAAGATTCCTCTTGATTATTAACAAGTTATTCTCAAAAATGGTTTCAGCAACAGCCGGTCTAATGAAATCAAAAACAACAAAATTGTCGCCGAATCTGTTGAAAATTTCTGGTCTTCCTAAATCAGCAGAAAAAAAGTTCTTTATTTCGGTTTTAATTTTCGTTTGCAATTGTTCAAAGCTATCTCCCTTGCCATCCTCATTACTAAAAATGACATTTGGAATACGAATGTTATTTTCGCCTTTTTTAAAAATACCTAGATTACTGGTGAAAATTATAAGGGATTGAGTAAAATAGGTCGTTACACCTTTGCCATCCGTTAATCGGCCATCATCTAAGATTTGTAGAAACTTATCAAAAATTCGTGAGTGTGCCTTTTCTATTTCATCAAACAAGATGATACTGAAGGGTTTTTTTCGAACAGCGTCTGTCAATTGACCACCTTCTTCATAACCAACATATCCCGGTGGGCTTCCAATCATTTTCACATCAGAATTGCTGTCGTTGTATTCACTCATATCAAAACGAATCATTGCCTCTTCATCACTAAAAATTAATTCAGCTAGTGCTTTTGCCAATTCAGTTTTCCCCGTTCCAGTTGGGCCCGCAAAAAACAGCACCCCTTTAGGTTTACTCGATGGTTTTGTTTTATCAATTGAATCAAGACCTAGATTGGATCTTCGAATAATTTCAACCGCCTTTTGAATGGCTTTATCCTGACCTTTAACCCGTTTTCGAAGCTCCTCTTCAGCATTATTAATTTTAGTAGTATCTATTTTTTCCCATGGATTTTCGCGTACTCCGTATTTATACAGATCAATAATCTCTTTCATTTCATTGATGTGAATTTTCTCTTGAATTGAAATCGTTATTAAATCTTCGAGTTCACGATTGGAGAAATTTTCTGACAAATCAGGAAAAACTTTTGCTAGTTCATGTTCATTAACTTCTTTTCCTTCCGAGTAAAATTGGGTTTTCCTTTCTCTGAAAAAAACCTGTCTTTCATCTCGATTCGGCTCTAAAATTTCAATCCCTTTTGTCAGAGGATTTTCCAAAAACATCCAAGCGGGAATATCATTGAGTTTATCGCATAGAAAAATCATGATGTTCCTTTTTCGATTTTTATTAAAGAACACCTTTGATTCTTCAGCGGCTTTAATTAGCTTGAGAAACATTTGTTTCTCATCATCTTCGAGTGAATTAGGGTTAGATGCAATTTGGGAAGCATAATTAAAAATACCAGCGAATAAACCGGTAGATTTTCCCATCAATTCACGATACAAACTTACTGCAGCCCTAGGATCTCCTGCTCTTGCTTGAGTTAAAAACCCTTCTGTTTCTTTTTTGGGATTTTCAATTCCTTTGGACACTAAATTATCCACAGAAATATTCTCAGAAACAACTTCCAAACCATCGATTCTATCGAAATAACAGATCTGTTCAAACTCCTCTATTTTCAAATACTCGATCAATAAATCTTTGATGTTATTGAATTTTGCAAAACTCAGGTTATCATCATTCTCCGCTGTTTTATAATTGATGGGGAAATAATAACAATCATATATATTACCATGCAGAAAGAACTCTGACTTGAGTGCTTTAAACCGGTTTAATTCTTCAAGCCATTTGGGAAAATTACTTCGTCTATCCATTTTATTTTATTTTTAATCCAAGTATTTCTTTTGATCTTCCTTCTTCTTCGTTTTTCGTTTACCCGGTTTCAATTTTTCTTTTTGTTTCTCGGTTAACGTTAGAAGCCATTTCTCACTTGTCGGTTTTGCATCCCTAAGCTCCATGCGCAGCCCCATCTTTTCCAAATCGGATAAAACACTCCTAAAGTCATTACATGTTTCATCCATTTGAAACAATTTATTGTTCAGTTCATTATCACTCAATGTCTGCTTATTTTCAGGGATTTGAAATACATATCTCACCGAGCCATCCTCCTTAAATTTCAAATTCAAATAATTGATGTTGTCCTTGCATTTCAAAAGAATATCATCAGCCTTTTCAAAATCAATAACTTCAAGATCATCCAATACCTCATATCCCATATTTTCCAAGGAATTTACAATTTGGCCCTTAAGAAAAATACGTTCATTTTCAGCAATTTCCTCCTTTTGCTTTTTCGAATCACTTTTTATTTTCAGGTTTTCCATTACTTCATGAACCCGATTTATCTCTCTTACATCAATTGTTTCTTTTTCCAAAAGTTGAACACAATAGTTCGTCAAATTAGCCTTCTCTGCTCCAATGCTCTGATGCAGAACCAGAGCGTTGATTTTAACTAAGTTCTTCTGAATTTGAAGTTTTAGCCTTTTCGTATTTTCTAATTTCAATATACGATCGTGCAATTGATTGTAATAGAAAATATCAGTAAGTGATTCGCTGTGCTTTAGATCATCTAGTTCCTTACGATACCCATCTGCGATTTGCGGCTCAAGTCCTGAAGCAATGATTTTCATTATCTTCTCAATGATTTTTTCAACCGCTGGAACACTTTTACTTTTTTCCTTTTTCAATTGAAGACTAGGATATCGTTCTATTATTTTATCGCTAAAGTCAATTCGAATAGTATTTATTTCCTTTTCCTTTTTATAAACCTGATTGACGATGGTATTCTTCCGCGATTCTCCAAGTAAATTGAAGCCGAAATCAAATGGAGCCTTCTTTTCATCGAACATAATTTTTTGAATGGCAATTTGAGTTGACTCGCTAATATCTTTTGCTCCTTCAGGTGCATTGTTTTTCAAGTAACTACCCACTCCATCTTTAAAAATTATAAAAGACTGTTTTGATTTTTCATAAAGATTATGGTATTCAAGATAAGCTTTATAATCTGCCTCTTTCCGATGGAAGTCTTGAACAATTTCATTGCACTTCAATAAAACGTGTTGCAATTGCTGAATTCGATCTTGGATTTCAATAGAAATTTTATTATATGTTTCCTGCCCAAAGGCACCTTTATACTTAAAATTCAGTCGTTTAAGGGACGTTTGTAATTCATTTTCCATTTGTTTAAGCTGATCTTTACAATCGAATTGAATAGTCAAATGCTGATCGTTGACATGTAAACTGTTCATCTCTTCGCAAAGTAGATTGATCTTGCTTTGAAGTTGAAAAACTTCATTCAATTGTCCGTCAAAAACTTGAAGTGAATAACTCGGAGGTGGTGAATAATCTTTAGGTCCGCTCATACGTGTGTGATTACTGTTGAAATGTTCTACTGTAGCTTAGGTATTTATTGTTTTCAGTACCAACTGACACATATCCTATTTCCCCTCGATAAATAACTTTCTGCCATTGCTCATTCTCCACATCACCAATTAATTCCAACTCAGTACCTTTTTTTGGAATTCGTGTTGATGTTTCACAATCTATAGGATAGTTTGGGGAAAAGCAAATACTCTCCTTTTCAGTTTTATAGAATACATGAACTTGATCAATTTTAGGTTTGTTTCCCCAGTAAAAATGCCAATGTTCATCCAAAGACAGTTTATTCGTTAGCAATAAATAACCAAAGTAAAATGAAGCAGACAGAATAATAAACGCTAAAGCTTGTCCTGAATAGATGTAGGCATGTCTAAGAATAGAACGAAAAACAAACTTCTTCTTAAATTCAGCTTTATTCGAAGTAGTTAATGTGAAAATATTGTGTTTCGCACAAAGTTCTGCTAGTACATCGTCTGCATATTTCCAAAATGGCCAGAATAATTTTCTTTTTCCAGAATATGAAATATTAATTTCAGATCGATCCGTAAAATCGGAATGAATATTTTTGGAAATTAAAAATTGATTTAAAGATTTAAAAAACTTATAATGAAGTACTTGATTGCGATATTTATCAAAAGTCATTGAGATAAACTCAACTTCAGTTTGTGCGTTATTCTTAAATATTTCGAAAATAAAGACTTTATATTCCATAAATGAAAGATTACTCGACTGCTGTTTATCAAGAAAAACTTTCTTTTCAATTATGAGGAAATCATTGTTAAATAATTGCGGTTCCTTGATATAAAAAAAACCCAGATCCTGCAAAGTTTTGTATTCTTGGTTTTTGTAATCCCTATATCCTCGTTTAGCATTGAATGAATAAAACAGTTCGAGCAATTGTATATTGAACAATTGAATATTCCGCTCATTTATTTTCGTGTGAATATCCGCTTTCAATTCATCAAATTTGTTTGATTCGATCCCAAAAATAGCAAGAAGCTTATCAATCAATGCCTTTATAACTGGAGAATCATGAATCAACGACAATTGTCTTAGAGAGAATTCACATTGAAAAAGATAGAATCGAAGTGTTTTCCAATTTGTGAACTTCCATATTTCATCAAGCTTTGCGATAAAGCCATCTACTTCTTTTTTCAAGTCGGATGAATTATGAAAATCAAATTCAACCATGTCAATGCGAATTGTTCTCGATGGTTGAAAAAATCGGATGAAGGCTTCTTTTAAAAAATCTTCACCCTCAATTTCATAATGTTTTCTTATTCCTTCAAAGATACTGCGCGCCTGCATATCACTATAGGAATTCAACCAGATTAGGATTTGAGGCCAAGAAGCACCATTTTCGATGTACTTCTCATACCACTTGTCATCTTTTTCTATCACAGCGACAAAATCGTCACCAGTTTCTATTAGTTTACCGCCACCTATTTTAAGAGGAACAACAGCGGTATTTAAACCCGCATAGTGAACATTTACTTCCTCACCTTTAAGCCATTTTTCAACTTCCTTCTTGCCAAATCGATTTTCAAAAGAATTAAGTGTCAACCCTTCTATAAGGTTGTTTATTCGTTGAAATTTCTTCTTGTATTCAATAATTTTCACGCCTTTAGACTGGCGAATTGTAATATCTCTAAATGATTTTATCTGTTCTGGATAGAGAATACTTAACAGAACCATTCCCAGTGAATAGTAATCATTTTTCTCAGAAACATGGCCTCGACCTTGTTCTGGAGCCATAAAAATATTTGTGCCTTTAACAGTCGTTGTGCTCTGTATATCAACTTCCGAATCTTTATCGAACGTCTTCGCGGAACCATAATCCCCAATGACAACATCCTTTTGGTCTTTATCGAAGAGAAAGATATTTCCTGGTTTTATGTCACAATGAAATATTCGATTTTCATGTAACAACTTAATGCCTTGAAAAATTTCAGGGATTAGTTGATTTTCAATAAACTCGATGGTAACTTCTTTATCTTCTGAATACTTTTGAAGGTCCCCTCCTTCTGCATAATCACAAATTTCGAAACAATATTTCCCTTGATATTTATCTAACCCAACGCCATAGTCATAAAGTTTAAGAATATCAGTATTATTTATATCCATAATTCGGGCAAGAGCCTCTGGATTTGGCTCATGCTTCGGGTTATCAAATTCTTTGTACATTTTTAGGGCATGCACCTTCGAATGAGGATTTTCTACAAGATAAACTGACGCCTCACCAGTACCTTCTGAAATGATATCTTTTATGGCATAAGCAACTTCCTTCAGTTGTATTATATCACCTATGACCAAACCATGTAACGAAACTTCTTGTTTATCTGACTTTTTTTGTTGCTCATCAATAACACCAGTAGAATTTGACGTTTGAGCGCTAATTACACCAGTTTTATCTGTGTGACTACCACCGACTACTCCCGTTGGGGTATCCGTATAGTTTGTAGAAATAACACCTGTAGAATTTTCGTTTT
>JBILBT010000257.1:0-4400 GCA_044353545.1 Crocinitomicaceae bacterium
AATACAGACCGAGCAAGGAAATTCCCATAAAAGTTAGGAGCGTTGCCTGAATCAAGGGTGTATGTTTTTTTGAGAAATAAAGTCCGAAAATCAACGGAATCACAAGGGCAACGATGGCTCCGTAAATGGTATGGTCTTTAAAAAATGGCCACATCACCCAATGGCTTTCTTTTTCTCCGAAGCGATAACTAGCGTGGACAACAAGTGTGTAGGTCATGGCGATAATCATCCCTATAGAAAATAACCAAAAGAAACGCGAGATATTTACTTTGTGTCGAAAAACATATGTACCCAACAGGAGCATCGGGATTAAAAACCACAATCGTGCAAGAAGAAATTTCAAGCTGGCTACTGGGTTTGAGCTAGTAATAGATGTGATGAAAACCCAGAAAACATAAAACGATATCGCCCAGATGATGGGGTTTTTCCATACATCTTTCGGGATAATAGGCCGCTGTATTTGCATGAGTATCAACAGCAACATGAAGCCAAACAAAAGAGGTTCTGTCGGAATGAAGAGTCCAAAACTTTGCGAGTACTCCTCAATGTTAATCGATAATGGAGTGAAAAGGGCGAGACTTAAAAAGGCCCATTCAGTTTGGTAAATGGCGTAGTAAACAGCAATAAGCGCGAAAGGGAAAAGGGTGTACCAGATTTGATCTTGCCAAATGAAATAACAGGAAATGATCGCATAAGCGACACCTGCCAATAGTAAACCGAGATTACGGCGCGCGAATTCCACCTTATCCGAGTTTCTTCAACTCCTTGATGCGCTCGTTAATCAACAAGGCAAAAACCATAAAGACAAAGGAACCCATGGTCGCCAAAAGCACGATAATCATTCGTTTCGGCTTGTCTTTTTTATCCGCTACAACAGCGCGTTCAACGATAAACTTGTGATTAAAGGCCGTATTTGCATCCGATTCGGCTTGTTCGTACGACACCATGAATTCTTCCAATTTCATGATTTTTTCATTTCGAATAAACTCCAATCCGTCGAACAGTGATCCGTGTTTCATGTTAACGTCTATTGTCTTCTTGATTTCCGCTTTCTCCTGAGCACTTTTCGAATCTACATAGGCTTGAAACAGATTTGTGCGACCTTCCAAAGAAACGACACCGAGTTCTGCCAATGAATCCAATTTCGCCAACACGAACTCGCGGTCATCCTCCATTTGCTCCTTCTTGCGCTTGTTAATTTCATAGGCAGGTAAGGTCCGCTCACTGACCATTTCATTTTTTACAGTATCGATGAGGTCTACAATTTTGTTGGCCATGTCTGCGGCGCGCTGCGGTTCGCGATCAAGTACATCGATTTGAATTGATCCGTAGCGCGTGCGAACAAACAAGAAGTGGTCGTTGTATTTTTCTACCAACTTGAAATGCTTGTTTGGGTCACTTGGCGAGATATTGTAATGGTTCATCAAGTCGAATTCCTCCACTATTTTGTCGCGAATTCGAGAGGATTGTAAAATTTGCACAAGTTGCTCGGCCTGTTCCTCTTCCCCAAAATCCATCGATGCAGCTTTGGCATTGCGTTGTTCAGAAAAAGACACGGTGCTCGTTGCCGCGGGGAAAACTACAGCTGTCGAACGGAAAATTGGTGTGAGGAGCAATGAAACAACGATGGAACATACCATGACGATTCCCGATGTAATCATTAAAATTTTGCGTTTCTTCCAGATAAAGACCAAGAGGTTTTGTCTTTCTTTATCGAGTTCACTGCCCGTGTCGCTCATGCTTGTTATTTTAGATTGGCGAAGTTAGTATATTCCTTTTTCAAGTCGTGCATTTAACTCAAATCAAGCACTTTTATTTTAAGGAAAGGCGTATGATTTATTTTTTTTCGCTAAATGCAAGACGTATGCGTGGAATATCGATCAATCGGAAAGCAAATAGAAAGATCAATCCTACAAAACACTCAAGGAAGAAAACCCAACTTTTTTCGGGTAGAAATAGATTCATGAGAAACATACTGAGCACAAGTGCAGAAAATTTTAGTACAGTTCGAAGGGGTTGAAGAGGAGAAATTGACTGATGAACCCGTACAATTTGACATAGGGCCACGAAGGATTGTGTCACTAAGGTTGAGCATGCGGCCCCAATAGCGCCATATTTTGGAATGAATAAATAGTTTAATCCGATATTGATTGCAATTCCAATGGCTGAACTGATATTTAAAAACCGCAAATCACCCTTGGCGGTCAGTAAAGTCCCGTAAACTAAGGTAACCGTCATCGCCACGAAGCTCCACATCAGAAGTGTAAATGAGGGAGCCGCCTCGCGGATGTCAGCAGTGTAAATCCAACTGAGCACAGGTGTTGCAAGGTGTGCCGCAATGAACGCAATGACAATGCCCCCACCCATCAATAGATCTCGTGCACTTTCGAGTAGGAAACTTATGTCCTCCGATTTTTCCTTGATCATGCGCGAAAATACGGGTAAAAGCAACGTGGCGAAGAGCATCCCGAACATGTAAAGCGTATCGAGCAATCGAAATCCTTTGGCATAGATTCCGGCCTCATAAGCGCCATGTTCGTGAATTCGCTCCAACATGATGGAGTCTGTTCGGGTATAAAACACCATCAGTAACGCGAGTAAGGCAAATGGCAGGCTTTGTCGAATGATCGCATAAGAAAACACCCATTTAAATTTCAATTTGGGCAAACCTATACGTTTTATAAGCACGGAAAGGCCAACGAAAAGCGTGATGGCAGAAGCAAGCGTTTGTGACCAAATGAGCCATTCAATGTTGAAATCTGATGTGGTGAGCAGTAAATAGCCACAAATGAGAATCAAAAGGAACTTATCTAGTACAGAGATCAGGGCATCTGTTCGAAATAAGTGCAATCCACCAAGATGACTTCGGACGTAAAGGATCAGTGAATTTAAAAACTGATTAAAAATTAAGCTCCCAAGTATGTAAATCGCCCCGTCGCGGTATCCAATTGCGAAGCCAAAAACCAAGGTAATAAGCGTGTAAATGAGGAATAGTATAAGCCTTAATCCAAAGATTTTCCCGAAATAAGAAGGGATAATGTGAGGATATTGGGCGACATTTCGCGTGGTGTAATTGTTGATACCAAGGTCCATCGCAATAGTGAAGAGATAGGATAGGTTCAACAAGGAGAAGTAGAGCCCATAGGTGTCTGAACCCAAGCGGTTTTGCACTGCCGCGTCGATACCGAAAATGGCCATTGGTTTTACCAAGACATTCAGTAAGAGGATAATCAGAAGGTCAATAAGGAGTTTCCTTTTCATGCGTAGAAATAACGCAACAATGTAAGATTAATTGGGCAGAAAGATGAAATTCTGATTCGCATGCACGGATGATTGAAAAGGAATTAATTCATCTTTCACAACGACGAAAGGGGAGTAATTGAATGATTTAAGCAAGTCCATGCAACGTGTGCGGTTGTCGTTGTTCCAAAGTTCTGTGTAGATGATTGGATGATTTGATTCAATTACACGAGCTCCTCCTTTGAGTGCAAAATATTCGAAATTTTCGACATCGATTTTAATGCCTTGTACGGCTTGACCGTTGATGAGTTGATCAAGTGTTGTGAGCGGCACCTGGTATTCTTCACCCTCGTTCCATTCGGTGATGGATTCATGCTTGACATGGCTCAATCCCTGCATCCGCGTTTTCCCTTGGTGAGGTAAAATCATCTTTACGCTACCTTCTTCTTCACCAACAGCCGTTTCGTACACCTTGATTTTTGTTAAACCAAAGTGACCAATGATCCGCTTCAAAACTGAAATGTTATCAGGGATGGGTTCAATGGCATGAACAGTCGTGTTAGGAAGTTTTTTGGACAGATGAACGGTCATGATCCCGATGTTGGCTCCAATGTCCAAGACATCCCCGGCACCATCCTTTAGCAAAGACAAAAAGTGAAAGAAATCTTTTTCTTTGGCATCGGATTTTAAGGTGCGAATTTTTACCAACGCAAACACATAGAGGTAGGTTTGGAAACCCAACATGCGTTGCAGTATATATTTGATGCTATTCTTCACCTTGACAAAAACGGTGTAAAGGTAGTTAAAGTTGGCGACAACAGCACGCTCTGACAAGTGATGGATGTTGCTTATTTCACCACAAGCTTAAATCCTTTGCCGTGCACATTCATGATTTCGATTGCAGGATCTTCCTTTAGCAACTTGCGAAGTTTAGCGATGTACACATCCATGCTTCGTCCATTGAAGTAATTGTCGTCTCCCCAAATTAAGCGCAGCGTGGCGTTGCGATCGAGGATTTCATTTTCATTTTTCACCAAAAGATGCAGCAATTCATTCTCCTTTGTCGTAAGCTTTTTTGCACCATCGTTCAAGTGCAGCACGCGTGATTCTGGTTCATATTGGATTGTTCCAATGGTCAAGAATTCACTTTCAGCATGGGT
>JBILBT010000050.1:0-13742 GCA_044353545.1 Crocinitomicaceae bacterium
CCTACCTCATTAAAAACAAAACCTTTCGACTTTTGAGCGGTAATTGATTTTCTCAGTAATAATTCCAATTGAAGAAAAAACAATTCCTCAAACTTTAAACGCAGACGCGCCCGGTGAAAGTCATTTTCTACTGAAGGAAGATGAACAAGAATGTATGCAGATTCTCTTGGAATAAGGTGATGTTTGTTGAGAATGGCAGAAGGAATTGTTTCTGCTAATTTACCTTTGACTTGAGAAACAAGTACTGCGGTCAATTTTTCAATTCCTTTCGAATGCAAACCCTTCGCTGTCAGTTTTTCCGTTGTCGAATAAACTGGCTGCAGTCCCGTCTTTAAGAGGACATCTTTCCACTCCGTCAATTCAGGGTGAGGCATATTCCATGCACTTCCATAGAATTTTGCTTTCCCATAGAGTTGATATTCAATGCCTATTTTTAAAAGTGGCTTGATCCATCTTATCCCTTGAAACCAGATCAATTCAATAATCCCACTCGCATCTTGAAATTTTGCGGATAGTTTCTTCGTTCGTCCGACACCACTTTCAGAAACAGCAATGATGCGTCCTCTAAGCTGCGCGGCAGTTTCCATAGTTGAAAGCTCAGAAACGGTGACATAGCGCGAACGGTCGACGTAGCGAAACGGAAAATGATTCAGTAGGTCAGCAAAGGTGTGAATTCCCAATTCCTGACGGAGGAGTTCGGCCCGCTGTGGACCGACACCTTTCAAGAACTCGATGGGGGTTTTCAGAAAATCATTCACTCCGTAAAGATAGAAAAACTCTCGTTTTTATTCATCAAAAAACCCCGGACAAGCCGGGGCATTCTGTACAGTATTTTTATTTTTTAATCATTTAAAGTTTTCCAAGATCCATAGTAACCGTTGTGTTTAGGTTGGAATGTTGTGGTGCGTTGAGCATGAAATGAATAGAACCATAGTTTGCATTCATCTCAGGATTTTCAGAGATTTGAGCTTGCTTACCAAGTACTTCGAAGTCAGCGTTTACTTTAACGTTCAATTTACATCCCTTGGCGTCTTCAACTGTCATGGCGTAAACACCATCAGTCATTGACGTTGGATCCGTGAAATTTGCGTTTCCATTTAAGCGAATGAAATAAAACGGTGCCTTATCTGCTGACCAAGGTGTTCCACCTACAATCTTCGCATTCATGCTGCCATTCAAGGCATCAACGAATGTTGCTTCGTCCATATCATAATACAACATCAACGGTTTTGGCATTTCGATTACCGACTGTGCTTCTGCTTTCAGACCTTTCGCATCAGTTACTGTAACGGTATATGCACCTTTAGTTAATCCAGAAAGAGAAGCAGTTGTTTCACCTGTGCTCCATACAATTGCGTATGGTGCTGCGCCACCTGTAATGTTTAATGTTAATGCTCCATCTTTTCGACCGAAGCAAGAAACATCTTGTTTCGTAAGGTTGAGTGTCATTTCCTTTGCTGATGCTGTCCATGCAAAAGCAGTGAAGAGAATGAAGAGAATTGCTGAGGAAAAATTTGCCGTTTTCATAATGTATGTGTTTTTCTTTCAACAAAGCAACGACATCTATTTCGAACAAATCCAAGAACTTCCTTTAAGGAGTGTGAGTTTCAGCGTATACTACTACGTGCACTACGTAGTTCTACTTAGTGAAGATGAAAAAAACCTATTTATTCTTCGAAAATTCGCTTATTCCAGCATCAAGCCACTTCTTGAAATCAACAGGATCACTCGTATGTTCAAAGTCAGCAGAACCGTTTGAAAGATCTGTTCCGTTAGGATTCTGCATCACATAGTAAGGCTGAGCGAGGATCTTGTAACGTTTAATTTGCAGAAGTTTCCATTTGTCTCCCGTTGTGCGTACGGTCATTTTTCGTCCTGCAACTTTAAACTCACCTTGTTCTTTCTTAGGCAAGGCTTTGCGTTCGTCTACGTGAAGTGAAACAATCACGACATCATTTTTCAGAGACGCTATTATGCCATCTTCGCCCCACACCTTTTGTTCCATCTTGCGGCAATTCACGCAATTGATACCTGTAAAATCGACAAACAAGGGTTTATTTACCTCTTTTGCATAAGCCAAGGCCTTGTCGTAGTCGTGGAACACCCACAAGTTTTGAGGACCACGCACTGTACCTTCAGGACCTACCTCACCAGAGGCAGCTCCACCGCCACCTCCTACTCCAAGTGGTGACTCACTGTATTCCAAAGGTGGAGGGAAAGCACTAATGATTTGCAATGGTGCACCCCACATTCCAGGGATCATATAAATTACAAACAAAAGTGTAGTCGTTCCTAGCAATACACGTCCGACGGAGAGATTATCAACGGGACTGTCGTGTGGCATCTTAATTTTTCCAAACAAATACAGCGTCAAGACTCCAAAAATAGCAATCCAAACCGCCAAGAACAATTCACGCTCAAGCATGTGCGTATCCCAAGTCATGTCCGCATTGGACAAGAATTTAAAGGCAAGTGCCAATTCTAGGAATCCAAGTACCACCTTCACGCTGTTCAACCAACCACCTGATTTTGGCAGTGTATTTAACCATGCCGGGAAAGCCGCAAATAAACCAAATGGAATCGCCAAGGCCAATGAAAAACCAAACATTCCGATGATTGGTGTAATTCCACCTTGACGTGCTGCCTCAACGATGAGCGTTCCAACGATAGGTCCTGTGCATGAGAATGACACCAAAGCCAAAGCGAGCGCCATGAAGAAGATGCCAATCAATCCACCGCGGTCTGCATTTTGATCCGCCTTGTTGACCCATTTGCTAGGTAGACGAATTTCAAATGCACCCAAGAAAGAAACCGCGAAAATGATCAGAATGATGAAGAATACGAGGTTAAAAATTGGATCTGTCGACATGTTGTTCAAAGCCTCTTCGCCAAAAATTGCCGTTACCGCAGTTCCAAGAACGATATAAATCAAGATGATGGAAACACCAAAAATCAAGGAATTGCGAATGCCCTTCGCTTTTGTCTTGCTTTGCTTTGTAAAGAAGCTTACAGTCATTGGTACCATTGGGAATACACAGGGTGTAAAGAGTGCCAACAATCCACTTAAAAACGAGATAATGAACGTTGTCCAAAGCGAACGACGCTCCGATTTTTTTTCTTTTACGTCTGCTATTTTGTCCGCATTAGAGTCCGTATCATCTGAATCCACAGTAGTTTCTGAACCTGCATTTGCTGAAGTGTCGGTTTTTGCATCAGTAGAAGCAATCGCTCCTTTGACTTTCACTTTAAATGGAACCGACATATCTGGCAAGCATTTAAACTCATCACAGGTTTGAAAAGCAAAAGTTCCGCTGATTTCAAAGTCTTTTTCAGTAAGGACTTTTATCTTTCTTTTCAGCTGAAAGCTGCCCTCATGGTACGACAAATCTTCATCTGCAAGTTCATCGTGAACTTGAATGGGTTTTGGTTCAATTACACCGCCCTCAATAGAGAACTGAGGGCCTTTTTTCAACTCCAAACTCGTGGGAAAGCCGAAGCTTCCTTTGGGCAATTTAACAGCATTTATGTGCCAATCTTTAACAATCTTAATTTTGGCAACAATAAATGCTTCATCACCTTCTTGTTCAACAGAAAAAGACCATTTCACCTTGTCTTCTGGCAATTCAATGGTCTGTGAAAAGGCATTTGCGGTCAATAAAAAGAAAAGTACCGATAAAAGTGAGCGAAAAATTGTCATATGAGATGGAATTAATTCGGGATTTCAATGGTGAATGGCACGTCAACAGGAGGAAGACACATGGTATCGTTGCAGAGCATGTAGGTAATTGATCCTGTTATCGTTGATGCATTTTTTGTCGTTTTTGACATGTGCTGAACAAATGTCACTTTTCCTTCAAAGTAGTTCAATGTTGCCTCGAAACTGGGATCGTATTTACGAATAGACTCTGGTTCTTCGACTTTACCCTTCAATTTTATTCCATTCAACTCATCGAAAGCAAAGGATGTAGCAACAGGTCCAGCACCATCCGCAATGTGTTGGCTGTACAAATGCCACCCTTTGGCGATAGAAGCGGTGAATTCAATGGATTGTCTTTCTGGATTGTAAGTGACTACCCAAGAAATTTCTTTTTGAGCTAAACTGGTTAAAGACAAGCATGTGAAAACGATAAAAAGAATCGGGAATTTCATAATTTTTCTAGTTGTTCAAAAATACGCAATGCATCGAGAAATATTACACCACTTTCTTAAACTTAGTTAAATTCCTGTTAAAGTTCGTTACTCCGCCTTGACTTCTGAAATTGAAAACCGTGCAGTTGCAGCAATCGATTGATCTGCAAAAAGCCCCTTGTCAAACATATATTTCCCCGTTATGGCAATCATCGCCGCATTGTCTGTACAGTATTCAAATTTAGGAATATATACGTTCCATCCTTGCTTTAGACCCGTTTCATTGATGGCATTTCTCAATCCGCTATTCGCTGAAACACCTCCTGCAATAGCAATTTCCTTCACCCCGATTTCACTCGCCGCTTTCGTCAATTTTCTCAAAAGGATCTCAATAATCGTCGCTTGAATGGAAGCACACAAATCGTTTAAGTTGTCTTCAATAAAGCTCGGATTTTTCACTGTTTCCTTTTGCAAAAAGTACAAAATAGACGTTTTCAAACCACTAAAGCTGAAATCGTAGCCTTGAATATTCGGCTTTGAAAACTGAAATTTTGTAGCGTCTCCCAATTTCGCATGCTTATCGACTAAAGGTCCTCCAGGATAGGGAAAACCCAATAATTTTGCCGCTTTATCGAAAGCCTCTCCTGCGGCATCGTCTATGGTAGAGCCAATCACGTTCATTTTCAAATGACTCTCCACCAAAACAATTTGCGTGTGCCCACCCGATACCGTTAAGCAAAGAAATGGAAATGAAGGTTTCGGCTTATTTTCATCGTCAATAAAATGTGCCAAGACATGACCAATCATGTGGTTGACATCAATCATGGGGATGTTCAATCCGAGTGAAAGTGCTTTCGCAAAACTTGTACCTACCACTAAGGATCCCATTAAACCTGGACCACGAGTAAAGGCAATCGCATCCAAATCTGACAAGACTATTCCTGCTTTTTTCAGCGCCACGTCGACCACTGGAACAATGTTCTGTTGATGGGCCCTTCCAGCAAGCTCAGGCACTACGCCACCGTACTGTTCATGGATCTTTTGTCCAGCCGTTACATTCGATAAAATAGCCGTATTTTTAAGTACTGCAGCGGATGTATCGTCACAAGATGACTCAATACCTAAGATGATTACCTCTTTTTGACTCAACTTTCAGTAAATTTGTGTTGCGAATGACAAAATTACTCAAAATAATTGGCCGAACACTTGGGATTTCATTTGAATGGATTCTCATTTTGTTGATAGCCTTTGCCTTTGCGATTCGCACCTCACCTGTTCAAACGTATCTTGCCAAAAAAGCGGCTGCCTTTCTCTCGAAAGAATGGAACACCCGTGTTGAAGTTGCTTCGGTATCCATCATTTTCATCGACCAAGTAGCCCTGGATGGCGTGCTCGTTTTGGACCATGATCAAGACACCTTGGCCTCTATTAAAACGCTGTATGCGACACTTGACAAACTTGATTTAAAGAAGAATGTACTCGATTTAGGCGCTGCTGAACTCGACGGCGGTGTCATTCATTTATCCATAAATAAAAAAACTGGAGCATTCAATTTTCAATTTATCATCGATTATTTCAAGAGCGATAAGCCCTCTAAATCGAAACCGATGGCCTTGTCACTTCGAACACTTCAGCTGACTGACGTAAACTTTAAATACACAGACAACCGAGAAAAGCATGACCTTGAAGGAATTGATTTTGATCACCTAGACTTCAATCACGTAAATTTATCCGCTGAAGCATTCACGATTGTCAATGATCAAATTTCTGTCAACATTCGGTCTTTTTGTGCACAGGAGCAATCAGGATTTAAGTTAAATCAACTCAGTGCACTAGTCAATGTGAGTCCGAAAGGGATTTTATTGTCATCGTTACTCATAAAAACGGACGATTCTGACATCAAGGCACCCAAGCTCAATCTATTGATGAATGATTACGCCGACATGAGCGAATTTGTGGATAAAGTAACTTTTGACGCACGCTTGGCAAAAAGTTTTGTGAGCTTAAAAGACGTTTCTTATTTCGCTACTGACCTATGGGGAATGGACCAAGTCATTGAGCTAAAAGCTGACGTCACGAAACACATCAAAGACTTAAAAATCTCAGGACTTCACTTAAAAACAGGAAAAAGAACGGTAGTTCGCGGCACAATAAACTTACCCGATTTTAGAAATTTCAATCGGTCCTTCTTCTCTGAAAAGTTAGATTATGCTTTCATATCATTGACTGATTTACAAAAAATCAGGATGCCCAATTCTTCAGCAAACAACTACCTATCTTTCGATAAAGTTTTACAACGCTTGGGGTACTTTGAAGCCATCGATTTGAGATTGGATGGATTTTACTCCCAATTTGTTGTATCGAGTGACAAACTCAACACAAAACTAGGTGCTATTCGCATGGGCAATGGCATCATGTTCACTCAAAACTTTGCCAACAACTCCTTTTTATTCCAGCACTCCGAGGCCAGTGAGTATGATGTCAAGGTCGAACAATTTCAGCTTGGGCAGTTCCTTGACAACCGAAGTTTGGGTGTTGTTGACGGTACATTTTTCTTAACGGGTGAAGCATTTTCATTGGAAGATATTCATTTCACCGAAATCACGGGAAATGTAAATCGTTTTGATTACCTCGACTATGCCTACGCCAACATCCTCGTAAAGAAAGGAAGTTTTGAAGACAACAAATTTGCGGCAATCATTGACGTGAAAGACGATAATCTCGATCTCGAATACAACGGATTTATAGACTTCAAAGACAATCAACACATGTCTTTTACGATTGATTTGAAGAAAGCCTTGCTCGACAAACTGCATATAGCTCAGCGTGATAGCACGAGTTTAACAACCAATTTTGTTGTCAATGTTTACGGAAGTGACCCCAATAAAATGGCTGGAAATGTGACCATGCACGGCTTATTGTACAAGGAAGGACGAAACGAAATAAAACTTCCAGATATCAATATCAATGTAACGAGATCTGCAACCGAAGATGTTTTTAAAATTGTAAGTCCAATCGCAGACATTACGCTTACAGGGAAGATTGATTTCTCGACGCTTGTGGATGACTTTCTAACGCAATTTGAAAAAGTATTCCCATCCATTGTGGCAGCGCGTGGCGACGAGAAAAAACAAAAAGGGACAAAGAGCAATTTTTCCTACAATCTTACTACGAAGGATACGAAAGACTTCTTAACCATTTTTGCCCCTGAACTTAACATTGCATCAAATTCCATTTTAATTGGAAACTACAGTGGTAAGGACGAGACATTTACGATGGGTTTTATTTCACCTGAAATCCACTACCAAGACTTTACGTTTAAAGGTATTGACTTAAAGCAAGCCATGACTTCATCAGAAATTCAGGCCATTTATTCATTTAAAAAATTCCAGTACAAAGACAGCATTTCCTTGGACAATGTAAAATTCAATACTACAGGAGGAAAAAAGGGATTGTCATCCCAGCTCACTTGGAATACAGGTACAAAAAACGAAACTGACATTGCATGGAAGACGACCATTGTCAATAGCAACCACATCAATTTTGTACTTGAGCCCTCCTACTTCAGCATCAACGACATGCGCTGGGACATTGAAAACCAATCGGACATTTTAATTACCGATCGCGATGTTCACATATCGAAATTAAAGCTTCAGAAAAACAATTCATTACAAGGCAGTAAGGCATCAAAAAAGGACCAATACATTAGCATTGACGGCTGTATTTCACGCAATGATGTAGACCGTTTGAACTTTAAAGTACATGATCTTGACCTCGGTGAACTTGGAGAATTGTTGGGTTCTGAATTGAAACTGAATGGCTCCTTGAACAGCTGGGGATACATTTCAAATCCATATGAGAACCTCACTTATCTCGGTGATGTGAGTGTCGAAGGATTGTATTTAAACAACCAAGAAGTTGGTGACATCTACGCGCAGTCAGGATGGAACAAAGCATCTCAAAGTATTGCAATGAGTGGTGATTTGATTTATAAGGGCAATGAATCTTTCACCTTTGAAGGCAATTATTTTACAGAACGAAAAGAGGAAAACATTGAACTCGATTTGTTGTTTGATGAAACGGATATTCAATTTGCCAATGCCTTTCTTGATGCCGATGTGGTAAGCAATATCCGTGGAAAACTCGACGGAAAATTGAGGGTTAGTGGAACTCCTGATTTCCCGAAGCTAGACGGGTCCTTAAAATTACTGGATGGGAATGCAAAAATGGAATTGCTCGGAGTAAACTTTGGGTTCAATGGAAAAATCTCTGCTGACGAATATGGATTTTACATTGACAACATGCCTGTCACAGATGAAGAGGGAAACACAGGGGCATTGATTGGATCTGTCTATCACAATCAATACAAAGATTGGAACTTTGACCTGCAATTCGACCTAGAGCAAGATTATTATGCCCGAGGAAAAAACGGCCCGCTGCCTTTGCAGAAATTCTTAGTGTTGAACACCAACTTTAAAGAAGGCGACACCTATTACGGAAAAGCCTATGGAACAGGAACTGCAAATATCTTTGGCTACACGGACAACTTAGAAATCACTGTAGACATTCAGACCGAAAAAGGAACCCGGATTTACTTCCCCATGTTTGGCGTTTCAGAAATATCGGAGGAGGAGTCTTTTGTGCGCTTTAAGCCAAAGGGATCACTAGGCAATGGTGCAGAACCAAAAATCGATTTCTCTGGTGTTTCGCTCGATTTAAATTTCAGAGTTACGCCTGATGCGAAGTTAAAAATCATCTTCAACGATCAATCGGGCGATGAAATTAATGCCACGGGTTCGGGAGATATTGCCATGCAACTTGACAACCTTGGAGATTTGTCCATGGAAGGTAGTTTCCGAGTGAAAAATGGGCTGTACAACTTTGCGATGGGAAGTTTAAAACAGAAATTTTATGTCGAAGAAGGAGGAACAATTACTTGGACGGGAGACCCCTACACAGCGAACATCGACTTAAACACCTACTTGATTGTTAGGGCGAACATCAGTGAAATTTCTCCGGACCAATTGCAAGGCAACAAAGGAAACCAGCAAGATATCTATTGTTACTTGAGCTTAAAAGAAAGCCTCTTGAAGCCAACGATCGGATTCAACATCAAAGCCCCAAAAGCAGATGAAACAAGCAGGGCACTTATCGATCGAATTACAGGGGATAAAGATGAATTGAACCGTCAGTTTTTCTCACTTATGTTGATGAAGAAATTTCAACCCCTGAAAGGTTCATCGGCCTCCGGTAGTTCAACGGCGATGGACCTCGCTTCAAACCAAATCAACTCCATTCTCGATAAGGTTTCAAAAGATTACAAGATGAATGTCAACCTCGATGCCGATCAAAATACGGGCGAGAGTTCGTTCGAATTTGGAATTAAAAAAGGATTTATTGATGACCGCTTGATCTTCACAGGGTCGTTCGGTGTGGAAAACAGCTCTGGCGCACAACAACAGCAAGGACAAAGCGCGCTCATTGGAGATGTTAGTCTCGAATATTTGATCAATGAAAGCGGTACATTCCGAATCAATGTTTTCAATGAATCCAACGACTACAGCATTATTCAGGATAAAAATCTTGGGCCTTTCAGTCAAGGTGCGGGTTTACATTACCAGGAAGATTTTGACACCTGGGAAAACTTTAAAATTGGACAGTATTTCTTAGATATATTCCGTTCGAAGCAAAATAAAAAGTTCCCAATCAAACGAAAAAGACGACAAACAGCCGTTCCACCATTGGGTGATAGTGGCAGTTTACTTCGGATTCGAAAAGAACAACATTCTTGATTAATCTCTATTTTTATCGCTCAATAAAGACGAATTTATCCTTATGAAAAAAGTTCTGATAGCCAACCGTGGAGAGATTGCCCGTCGTGTAATTCGCACATTAAAACGCATGAATATTGCCACTGTGGCCATTTATTCAGATGCAGATAGATCAGCACCCCATGTCTTGGAAGCCGATGAGGCCGTGTATGTTGGACCAAGTCCATCGTCGGAAAGTTATTTGCGTCAAGATGTGATTTTACAATTTTGCAAGGAGCTGAGTGTTGATGGTATCCATCCAGGCTATGGTTTCTTATCTGAGAATGCCGATTTTGCCCGGAAAGTGAAAGATGCTGGAATGAAACTCATTGGTCCATCTCCGGAATCAATGGATGTGATGGGCGATAAACTGAGTGCCAAGCAAGCCGTAAAAAGTTACAATGTGCCATTGGTGCCTGGTGTAGACAGTGCCATCACGGATGTGAAAGAAGCCATAAAAATTGCAGAAGAAGTAGGTTATCCAATTCTGATCAAAGCATCTGCAGGTGGCGGCGGCAAAGGCATGCGTCTAGTTGAAAACTCTGAAGAATTCATTGAACAAATGCGCATGGCACAGAATGAAGCACGCTCGTCCTTCGGTGATGATGCAGTTTTCATTGAAAAATTCGTCAACAAACCTCGACACATTGAAATCCAAGTATTTGCCGATCAACATGGAAATGCCGTGTATTTGTTTGAACGTGAATGTTCGATTCAACGTCGACACCAAAAAATAGTTGAAGAAGCGCCAAGTGCCATACTTACCCCAGAGATGCGTCAAAAAATGGGTGAATCAGCGGTGGCAGTATGCAAGGCATGCAACTACGAAGGGGCGGGAACTGTTGAATTCCTTGTAGATGCCGACATGAATTTTTACTTCTTAGAAATGAATACCCGTCTCCAAGTAGAACATCCAGTGACCGAAGAAATCACAGGTTTGGACCTCGTAGAATGGCAAGTGCGCGTAGCACGTGGCGAGCGATTACCAAAACTTCAAGATGAACTCACCATTCACGGTCATGCCATTGAAGTGCGCGTGTATGCCGAAGACACATTGAATGGTTTTACGCCAGACATCGGCACCCTGAAACGCTACCGCATTCCTTCGGGGAATCATGTTAGGGTGGATGATGCCTTTTTAGAAGGAATGGACATTCCAATTTATTACGACCCGATGATTGCCAAGCTTGTCACTTGGGGGCCTACCCGAGAAAAAGCCATTGAACGCATGCTAAAAGCCATTGATGACTATCAAATTTCTGGCATTAAAACGACCTTGGACTTTGGGAAATATGTCTTGAAGCACGACGCCTTCCGCAGTGGGAATTTCGATACAAACTTTGTGAAGCACTATTTCAGCGACCCAAAAATCATGCATACCGCCATGCAAGAAGAGCAGGATGCACTCCAGCATAGTATCGATCAAATTTGGGATTCCATTCAAGACCGACATGCCAAAGAATATGCATCTCGAGAAATTAGCAGTTCATGGAAAAATATGCGCTCCTAGTAAAAAAGTATTCTCAACAGAACGAATTATTGCCGATAAAAAACCTACTTTTACAACGCAAAAAATAAACAGATGAACTTACACGAATACCAAGGAAAATTAATCCTTAAAAGCTATGGAGTCGCTATCCAAGAAGGCGTAGTTGTTGACAAAGTTGAAGATGCAGTAGCAGCAGCAAAAAAGTTGACAGAAGAAACTGGCACAAGCTGGTACGTCGTGAAAGCTCAAATTCATGCAGGCGGGCGTGGAAAAGGAACAGTTGAAGAAACAGGTTCTCATGGTGTTGTCCTTGCAAAAGGAATTGAACATATCGAAGAGAAAGTGAAAGGAATCCTTGGTGGACATCTGGTAACCTTACAAACGAATGGAAAAGGTAAAAAGGTAAACAAAGTCTTGATTGCTCAAGATGTTTATTACCCCGGTGAATCAGAAACGTCTGAATTTTACATGTCTGTTTTATTGGACCGCGAAAAAGGTCGGAATGTGATTGTCTATTCTACTGAAGGTGGAATGGACATCGAACACGTTGCTGAACATACACCAGAATTAATTTACAAAGAAGTAATTGACCCTCGTGTTGGCATCCAAGGATTTCAAGCGCGTAAAATTGCTTTCAACCTAGGACTTTCGGGTGAGGCGTTCAAGCAAATGACAAAATTTATTGTTTCATTGTACAGCGCTTACGAAGGAATTGATGCGTCAATGTTTGAAATCAACCCAGTATTGAAAACATCAGACAACAAAATCATTGCAGTTGATGCGAAGGTAACAATGGATGGAAACGGATTGTTCCGCCACCCTGAATACGCTGCCATGCGAGATACTTCAGAAGAAGATCCAACAGAGGTTGAAGCAGATGCTGCAGGATTGAACTTTGTGAAATTGGACGGAAACGTTGGTTGTATGGTCAACGGCGCTGGGTTAGCAATGGCAACCATGGACATCATCAAATTATCAGGTGGAAATCCAGCGAACTTCTTGGATGTTGGTGGAACAGCAAATGCGGAACGTGTTGAAAAAGCATTCCACATCATCTTGAAAGATCCAAATGTAAAAGCCATCTTGATTAACATCTTTGGGGGTATCGTTCGTTGCGACCGTGTAGCTCAAGGTGTTGTTGATGCGTACAAGAACATGGGAGTTATTCCAGTTCCAATTATCGTTCGACTTCAAGGAACAAATGCCGTTGAAGCGAAACGATTGATTGACGAGTCTGGATTGAATGTGCATTCAGCCGTGTTGCTTCAAGAAGCAGCAGACCTTGTGAAAGAAGTACTTTCTTAATTTCCCAACCGTTCAACGCTTATCGTTGAAAGTAAGGGACTGGCGTGGGGATTTTCAATCGGAATATGATTATTTATAAAACAGCAGACGAAATTGCGATTATGCGCGAAGCGGCATTGGTCGTTAGTCGTACACTTGGAAAAGTGGCTGAACACATAGCTATTGGGGTCACCCCTAAATTTCTCGATCAACTTGCTGAGGAGTATATCCGTTCTCAAAATGCGATTCCCGGATTTTTGGGATTGTATGGCTGTCCAAGTACCCTTTTAATTTCTGTCAATGAACAAGTCGTTCATGGACTACCTACCGATCGGCCATTTGAAGACGGAGATGTCGTTTCTGTCGATTGTGGATCTGTGTACAAAGGATATTATGGCGATCATGCCTACACCTTTGAGGTGGGAAATGTGAAGCCCGAGGTGCGAAAATTGCTTCAGGTCACCAAAGAATGTCTGTACCTAGGAATAGAGCAATGTATAGTAGGCAATCGTATTGAAGACATAGGTTGGGCGATACAGCAGCACGCAGAGAAGAATGGCTATGGCGTTGTTCGCGACTTGGTTGGTCACGGTTTAGGGAAAACCCTTCACGAAGACCCACAGGTACCCAATTATGGCCGTAGAGGTCGTGGAAAGAAAATACAGGATGGATTGACGATCGCGATTGAACCAATGATCAATATGGGCACCGAGAAAGTGGTTCAATTGGATGACAATTGGACGATTGTCACTGCCGATGGAATGCCAAGTGCACACTTTGAACATGACATCGCAGTAGTTGATGGCCAACCAGTGATTTTATCCACGTTCGATTACATCGAAGAAGCATTAGCAAAGAAAAAATGATCCGCGAGGAGCGCGCTGTTCTTCTTGGAATCTTGACATTGATTGGTTTTGCCTTTCTCGTCTTCCTTGAGTTCGGAAGTTTCATCTACCCTTTCCCTTTAAATGAAATTGTGTATTTGATTGTTTCCATTCAATTTTTCATTTGGAACCGAAGGGAATATGGGC
>JBILBT010000377.1:0-4389 GCA_044353545.1 Crocinitomicaceae bacterium
GACGGTGTAAATGCTGTTCCGTTTGTCACAACCGGTGCCCATGTATAAGTCGCACCTCCTGTTGCGGTCAATGTTACTGTCTGGCCATCACATACCGTTTGATCCACACCTCCATCAATGGTAGGCAATGGATTCACCGTCACAAGCACCTGATCTGTTCCAACACATCCGTTGGCATCTGTTCCGCTTACTGTGTATGTCGTTGTTGCTGTTGGGTTTGCCGTTACACTCGCTCCTGTCGTTGCACTCAAGCCCGTTGCAGGTGACCATGTATAGGTTGCGCCTCCCGTTGCTGTCAAGGTTGTTGATGCTCCAGTACAAATCGCAGCATCTGCTCCCGCATTGATCGGTGCATTTGGAAGAACTGTTACCGTTGCTAAATCCGTTGAGGTACATCCTGCAGTCGTTCCAGTTATTGTATAAGTCGTTGTTGTTCCTGGAGTAAACGTCACCGTTGCTCCTGTCGCTGCACTCAAGTTTGTTGCCGGTGCCCATGAATAGGTCGTAGCTCCTGTGGCTGTCAACGTTGCTGTTGCAGTCGCACAAATTGTTACATCAGCTACCACTATCACTGGCAATGGATTCACTGTCACCAACACTTGGTCGGTATTGATACATCCATTTGCATCTGTTCCTGTCACTGTATAAGTTCCAGTCACCGCAGGTGCAAATGCGGTTCCGTTTGTCACAATCGGTGCCCATGTATAGGTAGCACCTCCTGTTGCGGTCAATGTTACTGTCTGGCCAGCACATACCGTTTGATCCGCACCACCATCAATGGTTGGCAATGGATTCACGGTAACAATCACCTGATCTGTTCCAACACATCCGTTGGCATCTGTTCCACTTACGGTGTATGTCGTTGTTGCTGTTGGGTTTGCTGTCACACTCGCTCCTGTCGTTGCACTCAAGCCCGTTGCAGGTGACCATGTGTAGGTTGCACCTCCTGTTGCTGTCAATGTTGTTGAAGCTCCAGTACAAATCGCAGCATCTGCTCCCGCATTGATTGGTGCATTTGGAAGTACAGTCACTGTTGCTTGATCACTGGAAGTACATCCCAAGGATGTTCCTGTTATCGTATAAGTCGTTGTTGTTCCTGGAGTAAACGTTACAGTCGCTCCTGTTGCAGCGCTCAAGTTTGTTGCCGGTGCCCATGAGTACGTTGTAGCTCCTGTTGCGGTCAACGTTGCTGTTGCAGTCGCACAAATTGTTTCGTCGGCTACCACAACCACTGGGACTGGATTCACCGTCACCAGGACTTGGTCGGTATTGATACAACCTGCGGCACTTGTGCCTGATACCGTATATGTGCCAGTCACTGCCGGTGTAAATGCGGTTCCGTTCGTCACAATCGGTGCCCATGTATAGGTCGCAGCTCCTGTAGCCGTCAATGTTACTGTCTGACCAGCACATACGGTTTGATCCACTCCACCATTGATGGTAGGCAAAGGATTCACGGTAACAATCACCTGATCTGTTGCTGTACAACCATTGCTCGTTCCAGTCACTGTGTACGTTGTCGTTGTCGCTGGATTTGCTGTAACGTTAGCTCCTGTTGTTGCGCTCAAGCCCGTTGCTGGTGACCACGAATAAGTTGTAGCACCTGATGCTGTTAAGGTTGTTGAGCCCCCAACACAATAATTTTTATCCGGACCAGCGTTCACAGCAGGTGGTGTTGCCACAGTGACAAGCACTTGATCGGTAGAGACACATGACCCGTTCGTTCCAGTCACCGTGTAGGTTGTTGTCACCGCAGGTGTTGCCGTAACACTTGCCCCAGTCGTCGCACTCAGACCAGTTGCTGGTGACCATGAATAGGTCGTTGCTCCGGTAGCTGTCAATGTGGTAGATCCAGCATTACAAATGGTCACATCTGGTCCTGCATTCACTGGAGTATTTGCAGTAACAGTAATGCATTGGTTCTGCGTAAATGTACAACCAAAATTATCTGTTACAGAGTATGTGTAGCAAGGGCTTCCCACTGCTGTTGGCGTCACTGTAGCTGTAGTTGTTCCTGTGGAAGTTAATCCTGTAGCCGCAGACCATCCTTGAGAGGCAATGGTTGGGGTAAATGCACCCGTTGCTGCAGGAACGGTAAAATTAACATCCCAGTTAAAAATGTAGCCATTATCGATGGCAAGGTTATCTGTTACTTGAATGGTCCATGCCCCATTCAATGGACACCCAATCAAGTTTGAAAAAGGCTGAACGGGCATATAGTTCCCCGCAGCGATTGTTGCTCCCGCTGGATTTCCGGAAATTACCGTAGGACCATTGACCAAAAGTGTTGTTGCAGTAGGCGTAAAACAATAGGTAAATCCAGTTCCAGGGGTATTTGAACCATCATCTATTGGATTACCGAGGTATGTACCCAGACCTCCAGGATAGGCCTTGAGTACCATGCTTTGCCCATTCGGACAAATCAACACGATATTTAAATCCCCGAGGTAAGAGTGTTCTAGACTCAAACAAATATTACTAAAATTCGATGCTGCAGTAATGGTCTGACCAGGAGCAAAACAGTTCACCGTGATCGCAGTGGTATATGACACGCCTGAACCATCGGGCAGGAAGGTCGTTCCAGCGACTGGCGGAGTACAATTGGGTAGAAAAGGTGTCATAGCCACCGTGGCAGCAAGGTTAGCTGATTGTCCCAAGCAAATTGGATTGGGTGTTGCGCTTGTCGTTATGGTTGGTGTTGTTGCGACTTGCACAATCACCGTGTAGGACAATGTTGTAGGACAGTTGTTCGCATCACGAACGACCAAACTTACTTGATAACTTCCAGAAGTTGGGTAGGCATAATTGATCGTTTGACCTATCAATGTTGTCCCATTACCCATACTCCATGTATAGGTGTAAGGCCCTACGCCTCCGCTACCTGCTGTTGCTGTAAAGGTCGTTGATTGATTCGGACAACGTCGAATGATTCCACCAACCGCTGCAGGCGAAGTGCTCGAAATTCCACTTGTTATCGTTGGACAAGGACTAAAACATGAAATTGTACCAGTCCATCCTGTACTTGTAACACTTCCATCGGATGTAAACACAAATGTCAAACATCCTGAAGCATTCGTTGGTGTTGCTGTTACAGTTCCTGGACCAACGGCTCCAGTATATGTTCCCAATGTTGGAGATAACGTATTCGGACCGTTATAAATCGTTAGGAAGTCAAAATTATTTTCTAATGCAAAAGCAGTAAAATTGACAATCACCTTGCCACCTGGAGTTGAGGGACAAATGGTATAGGTAAAGTTTTGAGAGTTTCCATAAGTTCCAGTGCCACCTGGATCATAAAAGGTCCCCGAACAGGCAGAAACTGTTCCATTTGTCATGTTATACGTTTGAGCAAACGCACCCGAACCAATCAAGGTGTTCAAAATAAACGCAGCGATGTAGTATATTTTTTTCATATCGAACAGTGCTTATTTCAACAAGATTGAACTTTGCGGCAGAATGTAAATAATTTTATTTACGCCTTTCAATTTTATAATTTGCACATCTTCCCTTGGGAAAAATTTATATTGCAATGGATTGAATGTCGAACTTTCGAAGTCGTTTAGAAATTCATCAACAGTAACAAACTGTTCTGTTTTTGATGTCAAGGGAATAAATTCCATGGGTTCAAACTCTTCGTATTTACCCTCACTGACGTTCTCTACAATAAATCCAAAACTGATGTATTTATCCATCAGGATCAACAAGTCGGACTGATCGATTTTTCGCGCATCAACCCATTCTTGCCCATATACTTCCACAATTTTTGATTCGTTCGTCAAGTTTTGACATAACACAACGAAACAACTAAACACAAGTATAGCTGTTATCACAAATGATTTACAATACATAATCATACTTTTAATGAACAGAAAAAGAGTGTCAATCTGTGACACAAGTCACAAGAAGCACATCAAAAACAATACTTTTTTCGTCAATTTACAGACGTTAAAAGTAATAAGAAGTTGCCACTTTTTAGAAGAAATAATTTGTTATTAAGCAAGTTGAGATATCCAATCAACACCTTTTATTAGCAGTTTCGAGGTGTCGCTTTCAGAACTGCCATTTTTAACCTCGAAACCATACACCCAAGAAGCATCTGAAGGTAAACTCATCAAAATGGATTCTGTCCTTCCTCCAGACAACAAACCAAACTTGGTTCCGCGGTCATTTACCAGGTTAAATTCAACATACCTCCCCCTTCTCAAGTTGCGCCAATGTATATGCTCCTCAGTGAATGGCTTATCCTTGCCTTGAACTACCTGGTTTTCGTACAACAAGGAAAAAGAACGACCTAGATCAAGACAAAAGTTAAACAGCTGTTCTTTTGTATGTTGCTCGTTTGGCTTCAAATGATCGAAGAATATCCCACCAATCCCACGTGTTTCTTCG
>JBILBT010000258.1:0-4381 GCA_044353545.1 Crocinitomicaceae bacterium
TACACCACCCGTTGTAGGATCTGTTAAAAATGAAATGTATGGCAAACGTTTTTCTGCCAACTGTCCCAATTTACCTGATACTTTAGCCATTTGCATCAGTGAGTATCCCGCTTCCATCATACGCGCGCCACCTGACTTTGATATGATCATGAAAGGAGCATTGAGTTTAATGGCCTCATCGATGGCACGGGCAATTTTTTCTCCCATCACCGAGCCCATGGATCCTCCGATGAATGCAAAATCCATTGCTGCTACAACCAAATCATGACCATCCAACTTTCCTTTTGCGGTGCGTATGGCATCCATTAGACCTGTGTTCTTCTGAGTCGCTTTAACACGATCCACATATTTTTTTGTGTCTTCAAAGGTCAAGGGGTCACCCGATGTCAATTTTTTGTCGAGCTCGGTATATTTCCCATCATCAAAAAGAAGGTGAAAATACCCTTCAGAAGGGATGCGTTCATGATTTGAGCATCTATCGCACACCCACGCGTTTCGCGCTAAATCTTCTGATGTAAAAAGTGTCTTACAATTGGAACACTTCAACCAAAGTCCTTCGGGTGTTTCTTTCTTCTCACTTGTGGAAGTCGTAATACCTGTTTTATTTCGTTTAAACCAACTCATATAATTTCAAATTTTAGATCGACAGCACCTATGGATTAGAGCGTATTGATATTGTTCAAATCCTCAAACGATTTTATGAGGCGATCAATGAAGGTGATCTCCCCTTCACGCATCCATTTGCGCGGATCATAGTACTTCTTGTTTGGCAACTCCTCACCATCAGGATTTCCGATTTGCGTGCGGAGGTATTCCAATTTGTTTTCTACATAGTCGCGCACACCTTCCGTAAATGCAAACTGTAGATCTGTATCAATATTCATTTTAATGACACCATACCCAATGGCTTCGCGGATTTCCTCCACCGTAGATCCTGATCCGCCGTGAAATACAAAATCCACAGGATTTGGTCCTGTATTGAATTTCTGTTGAACGTATTCCTGTGAATTCTTAAGTATTTTTGGGGTCAACTTTACATTTCCAGGCTTGTACACCCCGTGAACATTCCCAAAAGCAGCAGCGATTGTGAATTTATCAGACACCTTCATGAGCTCCTCATAGGCATAGGCCACTTCAGACGGTTGCGTATAAAGCTTATTGCTATCAACATCACTGTTGTCTACCCCATCTTCCTCACCTCCAGTAATTCCCAATTCAATCTCTAAGGTCATTCCGATCTTACTCATTCGAGCAAGGTAGTTCTTACAGATTTCGATATTTTCTTCAATTGGCTCCTCTGAAAGATCGATCATATGTGAGCTAAACAATGGAATTCCAGTTGAAGCATAATGTGCTTCACTCGCATCCAAGAGCCCATCAATCCAAGGCAATAGATTCTTTGCGCAATGGTCGGTATGAAGAATGACTGTTGCGCCATACAATTTGGCAAGTTCATGCACATGTTTTGCACCCGAAATGCCTCCAGCAATGGCTGCACGTTCATTTTCATTGGACAATCCCTTTCCCGCAAAATAGAGTGAACCTCCATTGGAAAATTGAATGATGACAGGCGCATTTACCTTTGCAGCTGCCTCCATCACACCATTCACAGTGCAGGAACTGGTTACATTTACCGCCGGTAGTGCGTAGCTATTCTGCTTCGCGTGGCGAAAAATTTCTTGAACAGCGTCTCCCGTTGCAACTCCTGGCTTGATCGAATGACTCATTGTGCCGTAGATTTTAATTGCGCAAATGTACACAATTCTCAGCTGAACCAACAAGCAAATCGCTTAGTTTTTTGGCATTCCATTGTCAGTATCTTTCTCTTTATGAGACACAAAAACACCGTCTTTTTTTCATTATATTTGTCTGTTCGCGTTATGACTGGATTCCACGAACACTAACAAACAAGCACGATTTTTCATGAATTATCTTCAGGAACTGAATGACAGTCAGCGCGTAGCCGTTGAGGCAATCCATGGGCCCACAATGGTGATTGCAGGCGCAGGATCTGGCAAGACACGCGTCCTCACCTACCGCATAGCGTACATGATTGAGAACGACATCGACCCCTTCAATATCATGGCCTTGACCTTTACCAATAAAGCGGCACGTGAAATGACGGAGCGCATCGGTACAATTGTAGGTGGTTCAGAAGCAAAAAACATCACCATGGGGACATTTCACTCGGTGTTTTCGCGCATTCTTCGTTTTAACGCAGACCGTTTGGGTTACCCTTCTAATTTTACAATTTACGATACCCAAGACTCAAAAGGACTGCTGAAAGAAATCGTCAAGTCACTGAATCTTGATGACAAATTGTACAAGGCAGGTACTGTACTGAATCGCATTTCTTCAGCCAAAAACAATTTAATCTCCCCAGAAGCGTATGAGATGAACGCCGAAATCATGAAGGAAGACATTCAGTCGAAGCATCCTGAAATGGTGCGGATTTATAAAACCTATGCCAACCGTTGCTTTAAAGCGGGTGCCATGGATTTTGATGATTTGTTGTACCAAACAAATGTCTTGCTTCGCGATTTTCCTGATGTCCTTCAGTATTATCAGCAAAAATTCAAATACATCTTGGTGGATGAGTACCAGGATACGAACTATGCCCAATACCTCATTGTGAAAAAGCTTGCTGCTGTGTATGAAAACATTTGCGTGGTTGGCGATGATGCGCAAAGTATCTATTCCTTCCGGGGGGCAAACATTCAGAATATCCTGAACTTCAAAAATGATTACCCCGATTTTACACTCTACAAGTTGGAGCAGAACTACCGAAGCACGAAAACGATCGTAGAAGCAGCGAATAGTGTCATTGCACGCAACAAAGACCAAATTAAAAAGAGTGTTTGGACGGACAATCCTGCTGGGGATAAAATTCGAGTGATTCGCACGCTTACCGACAATGAAGAAGGAAAGGTAATTACAGCAAAGATTTATGACCTAAAGCAAGATACGGGAAGCACTTTCAATGACTTTGCCATCCTTTACCGAACAAATAAGCAATCAAGGTCTTTTGAAGAATCCTTGAGAAAATTGAACATTCCTTACAAAATTTACGGAGGACTTTCGTTTTATCAGCGCAAGGAAATCAAGGATTTATTGGCGTATTTCCGATTAACAACCAACCCGAAGGATGAAGAGGCATTGAAACGTGTCATCAACTATCCAGCAAGAGGAATAGGAAAAACAACACTAGAGAAAATCATTATTGCATCAAACGATAGAGGTGTGAGTATGTGGGATGTCATCTCAAGCATGGATCAATATCCTCTAGGATTCAATTCGGGTACAAACGCCAAGATCTCTGAGTTTGTAACCATGATTTCCAGTTTCACCGCTCAGCTTACAAAATTAAACGCCTATGAATTGGCTCAAACCATTGCGCGTTCATCGGGTATTCTGAAAGAATTGCACAGTGAGAAAGATAAAGGTCCGGAGGAAGTTGAACGCTACCAAAATGTGGAGCAATTGATTTCGGGGATCAAGGAATTTACCGTTTCTCAGCCTGAAGATGCGGATCAATCCTTGTCTGAATTCATGATCGATGTCGCACTGTTGACAGATGCGGATGAAGACAAGGGTGACGAAAAAAATCATGTCACGTTAATGACGATACATTCTAGCAAGGGACTTGAATTTCCTTATGTTTTCTTGGTTGGAATGGAAGAAAATCTCTTCCCCTCTCAAATGGCACTGAATTCGCGCACCGACCTTGAAGAAGAACGTCGGCTGTTTTACGTCGCGGTGACACGAGCCAAAGAAACATGCACCTTATCTTTTGCCGTATCGCGTTTCATCTGGGGAAATTTGGTCACCTCCGAGCCTAGCAGATTCATCGACGAAATCGATCAAAAATACTTACAGCATGAATCTCCACCGCGAGGACAAGGCCGTTCACTGACGGGAAGAACAATTGGATTTGACAATCAGTTTCAAGGAGGACTAAACAAAACAATGAGTTCACCGGGATCGAATTTCAAATCTCTTGACGAGTTAAAAGAACGTGCGACACAGCAGAATCAAAACTCCGAATCTTCTGAAATTATGGTGGGGACAAATGTGATGCACAAGCAGTTTGGCAAAGGAAAAGTGACAAAACTTGAAGGACAAGGCGCTGATCGGAAAGCGACTATTTTCTTCCCGCATCACGGCGCAAAAACTGTGTTGCTTGTGTTTGCAAAGCTAACTGTCCTCGAGTCTTAATTGGAACATGGGGCACTGCGTTGATGGAACATGGGCACTTCTTCGCTCTTTGAGCTTCGAAGGGCAAGGGACTTTAATAGTTACGAGTTACTAATGACGAGTTACTAGTTGGGAATCATTCGCTACATGCTAGAATTCAGAAGGTGACGAATTAAAAATTCCAGAA
>JBILBT010000259.1:0-4379 GCA_044353545.1 Crocinitomicaceae bacterium
AAGGTATCTTTGCGGCCATTCAAGCCTTGGTCCATCTCGGCGAGGAAGTCATCATTCTCGATCCAAGTTACGATTGTTACGAGCCGCCGATTATCCTCACTGGTGCGAAACCTCTACGCATTCCATTGTCCGACGATTTTACCCCAGATTGGCAAGGGATTGAAGATGCCATGAACGACAAGACACGCATGCTCATCATCAACAATCCGCACAACCCGTCGGGAAAAGTATTGGATGCGGATGACCTTAAGCAGCTCGCAGCGCTCCTCGAAAAATTCCCTAAGGTGTTGCTCTTGTCCGACGAAGTGTATGAATTCATCACCTTCGAGAAAAAGCATGTATCCGTCAATACGATTGAATCCTTGCGTGAACGCAGCATTATTGTGTCCTCCTTTGGTAAAACCTTTCACATCACGGGGTGGAAAATTGGGTATTTGATTGCCCCTGAAGCCTTGATGATTGAAATCAAAAAAGTGCATCAATTCCTGGTGTTTTGCGTCAATAGCGTGGCACAATCCGCCTTGGCTAAATACATTCAACACACAAATCCATTGGAGCTCGGCTCCTTTTACCAGCAGAAGCGGGATGATTTCAGGCAACTGATTTCAGCAAGTCGTTTCGAACTTCTTCCTTCCGAAGGATCGTATTTTCAACTGGCGTCATATGCACAGATTTCAGACGAAGCCGACACCGAATTTTGCATCCGCATGGTCAAAGAATATGGCGTGGCAGCGATTCCGCTTTCCGTCTTCAATGCGAACGGACAGGACCGCAAACTGATCCGTTTTTGTTTCGCCAAGACAACCGATACCTTAACTCAAGCCGCCGAGAGATTATGCAAGATTTAAGCATCACACTGGTTCAAACCACCCAGCTCTGGGAAAACAAAGCCGGCAATTTAACTCATTTCGACGACCTATTTGCTCAGCTTCCCGCAAGCGATATCGTGTTGTTGCCCGAAATGTTCCACACAGGCTTTAGTATGAATGCTGAAACTCTTGCCGAAACAATGAAAGCTACGGGAATCGCTTGGCTCAAGAAAATGGCGAGAGAAAAAGACACGGCCATTTACACCTCACTCATTATTAAAGAAGGTGACCATTTTTACAACCGTGGAGTATTCGTTCAGCCCGACGGCAGCGTTCATGTGTACGACAAGCAAAAGCGCTTTGCCTTAGCTGGAGAAGATCTCGTTTATTCAGCTGGGACAAAAAATACCATCGTGAATTGGCGCGGGTGGAACATCAAGCTACAGATTTGTTACGACCTTCGTTTTCCTGAAATTGCCCGCAACAGTGTTGATGCAGACGGTCACGCCGAATACGATGTCCTCCTGTATGTCGCCAATTGGCCAGAACGTCGCGCCTTGCATTGGAAATCGCTGTTGGTTGCGCGCGCCATTGAGAATCAGTGTTACGTGGCAGGTTTGAACCGCGTGGGAACGGATGGCAACGGCCTAACCTACAGCGGCGACTCCATGGTGGTTGATGCCTTAGGTACCGTGCATGAATGCAACCCATCTGTAGAAGAAATCAAAACGGTGACGTTGAACTACACAGACTTGATGACCATACGACAGCAGTTGCCGTTTTTGAAAGACACGTAGTTTCGGAAAAAAGACCCGTCAGCCGAAGCTGACTGAAAGACAAAAGACTCTTCCGCTAATGCGGAATTAAAGACTTGATCATTCTTTAAATTGCCGAAGGCACAAAATTCGTAATTGGTAATCATTGTTGTCCGATAAAATTTTACTACTCTTCTTGAAACCATTGAAATCATTGGTTTTATGAAGTGGTTTTAAAGTAAGGGGGTGGTTTTTAATCTGATTTAATCATATCGTATTTAAACTGTTTGACCCCGATGGGGTCATTGGTTTTTCCGGAGGGCTTAAGGTTACAAAGGTTCGACCCCGACGGGGTCAGTAATTCAAAGTTAAACTGATTGGATAAAACATGAAGGTGGATTTAGTCGGACAACAATGATTGGTAATTCAAAATTCCCAAAGGGAACAAATTCCAAATTTGCGCAGCAATCAAATTCCTCTATGGACATCAAGATGCTAAGAAATTAAGATTTTAAGACTTGATCATTCTTCGAATTGCGCAGCACCAAATTTGCGCAGCAATCAAATTTTAAATTCCTGAAAGGATCAAATTCCCTTTTGGACGTCAAGACAACTTCTTCGCTTTGTGAGCTTCGAAGGACAAGCAAGGGACACTTCTTCGCTCTTTGAGCTTCGAAGTGTGAAAAAGTTAACATTTCTTAAAATATTTAATTCAAACGCCCTAGTTTACAATAGCATAACATTAGCGATATTGTTTTACACATACCTTTCACCCAAGATTTTCACAAGACCAGTTGAGGATCATTGAAATATAATGTTGAACCTAAATTTAGCTAAAATGAAGCAAGAACTTTGGGATACAATTGTGGGGTTTGACCTCGACAGACCGGCGGGAGAATACAGTTTTTCAAAACGACTCGCATACGAAAACTGCTGGACAGCATCATTTACCTCTCAGGCAATATTGGAATACAAAAAATTCATGTACCTCGCGGCAACTTATGAATTCATGGTTTCACCATCGGAGATTGTCGATCAGGTATGGCACCTACATCTTATTTTTACCGAATCGTACAGCGAATTGTGTCTTTTGCTCGGAAAACAAGTCCAACACATTCCCTCTACGCACAACAAAGAGGATTACTTGCGATTCAAGCAGGCGAAGGAGAGAACCAAGGAATTTTATGAAAAAGAATTTGGCACTCAGCTAGAAAGTATCTGGGGACACAATGATATGTTTGATAGTTTAAACGCGGAAAAGTCACCCTACGACATCCGCACAGTCACCAACTTTGGAATATTGGCTTTCATCTGTTTGAGCCCTGTTTTTTACTTTCTATTGAAGGACATTTACCGGGGAATTGAGGGGACAAATTTTATTGTTGGAATGATCGCTATTACAGCTGTCACTCTTGGGTTACTTGAACTGTTCAACAGATTTCGTCTTCGAAAAATTGTATCTCAAATCAACCCGTACTCCTTTATTTTTGACTTAAGTCCATCAGAACTTATTTACGCGAAAACCGAAAGCTTAGAAAAAGTAATGATTGGCGAATTAAATGAACTCGTTGAAGCCCGTATTATCAAGATCAATGCGAATAAAACTATTGAGCTTCAGAAGAATGAAACTGCGTTTGAGCTGAATGAAGCACAAATGCGAATAGTAGAAAAGCTAGATGAAATCGGTCCTGTGACATACTCCGTGCTCGTAAAAAAAATTACCATTCATCCGCTTTATCGAAACATCGAGAATTGTATGCGCAACCTGCGTCAAAAATTCAATTCAACGAAAAAATATGGAGTCTTGTTTTTTATAAACTACAGTGTATTATGCATCCTTTTGATTTTGTCCTTTACACGCATCGTTACTGGATACATTAATGACAAACCTATCGGATATATAGTGGTCGGCACAATTGTGCTCTTCGTTATCGTTAATAATTTCCTATATCGACTATCAAAACAAATGTGTACACATGGAATTCCAAATTACTATGCGGATGAGCTCATTGAAAGTAAAAATATCGAAGTCAAAGGACAATGGCGTTACTTTTTATTTTCCAATGAAATTCTTTCATCAGCATTAGTTCCGATCATTACCGTGGTAAATTACAGTACTTCTTCCGGCGGAGGCTCAAGTGATGGAGGAGGATGCGGAGGGTGCGGCGGATGTGGAGGGTGAAATGGACTAAATGACAAAAGACCCGTCAGCCGAAGCTGACTACAAGACAAAAGACATCAAGATGTTAAGATGTTAAGATGTTAAGACATTAAGATTTTAAGATTTTAAGACTTTAAGACTTGATCAATCTTCGAATTCCCGAAGGTATCAAATTCTAAATTTGAGCGGCAATCAAATTCTAAATTCCTGAAAGGATCAAATTCCACATTTAGACAAGCTCCCATGTCCAATAAGGCGCAGCCACCATGGACCTAACTCGTAATTCGTAACTCGTAATTCATAATTCATATTTACCCACTCGTCAATCTTTTCCAAGAATAGATTATATTTGCCTTGATACATAAAAAAACTTGCTATGAAAAAAGTATACCTGTTGATTTCAGCAGTCTCTTTTGGAGCAGTTGCGTTCGGTCAAGCGACTTCGACAACCAACAACCAAAAGAAAAATGCCTTCGTTGAGCCCGCTCTTGGCGAAAAAATTACTGACTTCGCACCGATGTCGTTTGAGAAAGCGCCAGGTGACGTGTTATTTTCTGAAACCTTCGCTGGAGGAATTGGCGCATGGACAACTGCTGGAGTGAACGCTGCAGTGTGGTTGGCAGATTCGGATGGTCCAAACGGACAATATTCCAC
>JBILBT010000051.1:0-13627 GCA_044353545.1 Crocinitomicaceae bacterium
TCATTAACAAAAAGCCAACGTTTATTAACAAGTTGTAAGATATATAAACCATTTGATTATTAGTACATTATAGTTTAATGAACATTTTACGATTTTATATCCTCGTGCATAATTTATTCAGTAGAAGTGATGGATATGTGTGTTAAACCATATTCATAAATAAACAATAAGTCACCAAAACTTTCCTTGCGTATGTCCTTTGCATTTTGCTTTCTTAAAATTGATGAGCTGTGCAAGACAAATCTTTGAATAGTTGTGAACCCTAATTCACAATTTTATTGATTTCGATGTGTAAAACCCAGTCTTTAAAACCCACTGTTTACTGCTGTTTTCATTCTAAAAAAAACCTTGAATGTTTAAAACTTGGCTGCATTGTGCATAAGCAGTACCTTTGAAAGACTAAAACACATCATTATGAAGATTATTCCAATCGGGGCAGATCATGCAGGATTTCAACTCAAAGAACAAGTAAGTCAATATTTGCGGGACTTAGGGTATGAAGTTAAGGATTTTGGTTGTTTTTCGGAAGAAAGTATTGATTATCCTGACTATGCACACCCAGTTGCGGATCTTGTTGAAGCGAATCCAGGCATGATGGGAATACTCATTTGTGGTTCAGGAAACGGGATCAATATGACGGCGAATAAGCATTCAGGTATTCGTAGTGCCTTATGTTGGAAAAAAGAAATAGCCGAGCTTTCACGTCTTCACAACAATGCAAACATTCTAGCATTACCCGCGCGATTTATTTCTTTTGAAGAAGCACGTGAAATGGTTGAAGTGTTTTTAACGACTGAATTTGAAGGTGGACGTCACCAGAAACGCGTTGAAAAAATAGCGCTTTAAGCTTATTTCAACCGCAACAATTCCTGAATAAAGGCCTCAGTTTCTAATGTGTATGCCGTGTAGTAATCCCCAGTTCCTGGGCCACTAAACCCTGTGTGTACTTTTTTTACTTCTCCGTCGCGTCCAATAAAGATGGCTGTTGGAAAAGAAATAATTTCCGAAAGCATGCTGAAGTGTTCAGACGCTAAGGTTTTACTTGATGTCCCACCACCAACGATAAGGTAGGGAATATTGAGTCGTTTTTGCAATTGTTTGATACGCTCTAAATGTACCGCAGGATCTTTCCCTGTTTCGTAAGCAACAGCGATAATTTCTAATCCTTGTGTGTGGTATTTGTCATAGAGTGAAAGAAAATAGCGTGTTTCATCGAGACAATTTGGACACCAAGAACCCATGATCTGAATGATGGTTACTTTGTTTTTGTATTCTTCAGAGGGAAAGTTAAATTCTCCATAAGGCGCACCAGCGGAAACATCTTTTATAGTCAATCGGAAAGGTTCATTAAATTCTACCTTAGTGAGGGTATCTGCATCAGGTAGTTTAGCGTTTTCATTACGCACTGCCATCCACTCCCCTTTCCAATGTTTTCCGCTATAGAAATGTCCAAGAATGGTATCTCCATGAATGCGTCCAGTGAACATCCATGCGTGTGTTCCGTCCAAACAAGAAAGCACCACACTATCTTGGAGCACCACACCTTGTAGAAAACGATAGTCACCCGTTTCCGTGAGAAATGTTCCACTGATCCATTGTCCATCTTGTTTAAAAACACCAATAGCTGGATATGCATCCGCTGTACCTGGATCGAAAGTTGCGTCCCACTTTCCATTGATTTCGGAGGGTGGATAAAACGTACTCAAAAAGCGCAGAGGATGGTAAAAGTCTCCATATGAAATGGAGCATGGAATGCGATAGTTGTCACCCTTCTGAAAGTTTTGCCAGTATCCATTAAGCCCTTTTTTAGATACCTTCCAAACAAATTCAGAATTGAAAAAAGGGAATCGTGCGTGAAGGGAATCGTTTTTCATTACCAAATCGGTTAGCACAATTTTTTCTTCAGCATTAATGACTGTGAGTTGATAAGATCCATCCGTTTGTTGTGCAACGTCAAATTTAAAGTACATGGATACGCTAGTGTCCAAAAAGAGAGAGCCGGTCCACAGGCCTGCTTTTAATTTCGGTGATGCCGAGTTTTTTCCCGCGAAAAGCAAAGGTGCACAGCAAAGATATACTAGTGCACAAAAAATATGGAGGGTATGTCTCATGTTGTCTTTAACTATCCGAAAGTACTTGTTTTATACCTAACTTTAAAGCGCATGCAACCTTTTTGGAAACATATCTGTCTTTTTGTCTGAGTGCGCTATGGATGATATTACGCTAGTCAACGAGTGTGTGAAAGGCAACGCCAGGGCGCAACGAATGTTGTTTGACAAGTTTGCGGGTAAAATGATGACGGTTTGTTTGCGTTATGCAAAAAACACCGAACAGGCAGAAGATGTTCTTCAAGATGGATTCGTGAAAGTGTTTATGAAGCTTTCAGATTTCAAAAAAGAAGGATCTTTGGAAGGTTGGATTCGTCGAATCATGGTAAATACCGCCCTCGATCAAATTCGTAAAGAAGTAAAGTTTAAAGGGAATCTCGACATTGAAGATGTGGGGTACAAAAT
The DNA here is from genome assembly GCA_044353545.1 of Crocinitomicaceae bacterium. GTDB lineage: Bacteria > Bacteroidota > Bacteroidia > Flavobacteriales_D > Crocinitomicaceae > M0103. The sequence continues at coordinate 2,514 of JBILBT010000051.1, forward strand.
TGAAAACAACGCTTTTATAGCGGAACAGTTGATGGCAGACGATTTGATGAAGCTCGTAAGGGCGATGCCTGATGGATATCGAATTGTATTTAACATGTTTGCCATAGAGGGGTATTCACATGCTGAGATAGCAGAAACCTTAGGAGTAACAGAGAACACATCGAAGTCGCAATATTCCCGTGCACGAGCGTATTTGCGCGAACGATTGGAAAAGAAATGAGTGAAAAAGACACAATAAAGGATTTATTTAGTGACAAACTGAACGGTTTGGAGTCCGAGGTGCGTCCAGAGTTGTGGGGGAATATCTCTTCGCAACTGGGGGGTGCTGCAACGGCTTCAAGCATGTCTGTGCTCACTAAAATTGTTCTTGGTTTTACAGCCGCCGCTTCTATAGCTGTTGTAGGCTATTTTGTGTTGAATGGCCAGAAGGAGACTCAAAAGCCCACGGTTTCTAATGAAAAATCTGAGATTTCGGATGATGTAAAAGAGTCTAAAACTTCCAACGAAAATCAACAGACAGCACAACAAACAGATCTTGTTCTTTCACCAGATGTTTTCCAAGAAATCAAAAGTGAAGAAAGTAGCCCTGTGTCGTTTGATCCAGCACCCCCACAAATAAATCACGATCCAGTAGAACTTCTTCCCACAGATGATTATCAGCTTGAGGTTTTTGAGGAGGAACAAAGGGAGGTTATTAAGGAAAGCCAAGTCGCAGCAGAAGCAACTGTTGAAGAAGTACTTGTTGAAAGAACTTCTACGTTGGAACTTACTTTACCAAATACATTTACCCCAAATGGTGACGGAGTAAATGAGACGCTTCAATTGAACATCCCCGAAGATAAATTAACAGCAGGAACTTTCAGTTTTGTGGTGATTGACCGTACAGGGAAAACGGTGTTTCAAACCACAGATGTGCATTTTCAATGGGAAGGTGTTTCCATGAATGGCGAGGTTGTTCCAACGGGAGATTATGTGTATTATGTGACCGCTCGAGACATAGAAGGAAAGCTCATTACCAAGTACAGTACCCTGCACATTGTGAGGTAAGGAAAAATTAGCCTAAATATTTATTGTATTTCTCGATTGCCGTGTAATAAAACACGATGCTAGTGATGAGCAATATATGGCTGATGTCGTTTCGATCAAACCATTGATGTACATTGATTTTCATGGATTGAACTACCGCTGAAGGAATTAAAATGAGCGTGCTAATCCAAAAATAACGAAAGGAAACATCAATTTTTCGCTGGTAATAATACCCTAGAAAACCCAAAGACAAGCCCAATCCAATAACAGAGTTTAATGTAGGAACAATTAATCCTTTGGAGGGGTCGGAAATGAGATCAATGGTGGCATAAATATATGTGGCCACCGCAATGGAGAGAACAAGTTTTACGTAGGCGATTCGTTTCAGTTTTTTACGCCATTCCACTTTTGGAAAAATGGAAATCATCGCCAACTCTATCATCAACGCGGCAAACATTCCACTGTACCAAGAGAAATACTTCCCTGGTACCCCCCAGTAATTGTAAAACAAATGACCAAAGCCCCCCATCAAGAAGCCAACACCGAAGAGGACAAAAAACCACTTCCAAAGAATAAAAAAAGCAGGGTTTTTTGCATGTATTTTAACCTTTATGGCCAATGCAATTGCTAGTGTAAAGATGATGATATCACCAATCATAGCGTTGGGTTCCAATAGGTGTAAACCCATAAAGTCCCATTCAATTTTTTCAAAATCTTTACCGATCAGCATCTTATTTACTTCCCTCCTCGAACTTTTTAATGTTCATTAAAATAATGCGTTCAACCAAACCCGGAAAGCGCGCTTGAAGGAAAGCGTTTAATTTTCCAAGGCGAGTTAAAGTGCTGATAAATTTTCTTCGTTTAATGTTTTTAAGAACCGCTTTTGCTACAGATTTTGTGCTTTGTACATTCCGGCCGTTTCGCGAGTTAAGCACAATCATGGAGCCATCAGCACCAATTGCTTCTTTGTTGTGTGCAATCTCTGTGATAGCAACATATATCAACCCGACATGGATTCCATGCTTGGCTTCTTCAATTCGAATGGATTCAGCGATTCCTCGCAAAGCCATTTTAGACGCGCCATAAGCTGACAATAATGGCAAACCACGGATACCAGCCAAACTTGAAATAAACACGACGCTACCTTTTGTTTCACGCAAATAAGGCAAGGCAGGGATTGTAGGGTTGATTGTGCCCAACACGTTGCTATCAAATACCGTTTTAAACACATCTGGACTAACGTCTGCTACATTTCCACGCATGGAAACACCGACATTATTGATTAGGATATCAATTTGTTGAAAGGCCTCAAGTGTGCGATCAATCAATTCTTGTCCGCCCTCCTTAAGAGATACATCACAGCAGACGCTGATCACGCGGCTGTGGTGTTGGCGTATGAGGTCTTCTGTTTCTGCCAGTCGGCCTGCGTCACGCCCATTTAATACAATACTTGCGCCCATCTCAGCCAACTCCAGCGCGATTGCTTGTCCAATTCCCCGGCTTGACCCCGTGATGATGGCCACTTTTCCATTCAGTTCTCCGATCATTTTTGTTTGGGCTGGTAATGAATGTCTGGGTGATACCTTAGTGCAGTAAAGCAGTTTGTCCACGCCATAGCGACATGTACAAGAAATGCAATCCAAATAGTGCCAGATGCCAGGGTAAGTAAGCACAAAACCAAACCTAAAGGAATAGCGCCAATAGTTTCGTCCAACCCTTTTGGAATATGGGTGGCTGAATAAAGCGCAATGTTCACGGCGATGGCCGGCCAAACACCAAGGGCATCAACCAAAGGGAATAAGAGTGTTCCGCGGAATAAGAATTCATAACCGAACAAATACAAAGCCCAACCAAGCGCGGTGATGAAAACTGTTTTTTGAGTCCATACTTTTGCGCGAATTTGAGGGTAGTTCACAAGGTTCTTCGGTTTTTTAGCGCTAAAGTAAGCCAGGGGAATAACCAACACAGAAAGCCCTAGGGTCCAAACAACAGTAAACAATGTTGTAGATGTAATATAGGTTAAGCCGTAATCAGCAAGGGTATATTTTGGCAGGAAAATGAGACAAATCAAAGAAGGAATTACCCCCATTGTAAGGAAGCCAAAGTACTTTGTAAAAAATATGTGTTTTAACGATGCTGTGTCAAAGTCGTTTCTCGCGTAAAAGCGTTTTTTTACAACAGAAGATTGGGCGGTAAACCAATAGACAACAAAGAAGACCAACGAAAGAACAATCGGTAAGAACGAGGTCAAATCATCGAACTGCCAGGACAGATCTACATCAAGTGTTTGGTATTTCATTGTTTCTTGTCGAGGTAATTGTTTTCTTTAAACCAATCAAAACATTCTTTGATAGCAATTTCTAAAGGAGTTTGAGGCATTTGCAGTTCGCGTTGAGCCTTCTCCGCGGAATAATAATGTTTTTCCGTTGAAATCTTGGCCAATTCTGTTGTAATTCCCGGATAATATCCAAAAACTCCAGCGAAGAACGAATTCATTCTACCGTATGATTGCACCATAAAATTAGTCAATCGACGGGTGGGCGTTTTCGCGCCAATGGTTTTCGCGATAAGAGCAAAAGCATCTTTATAGGAAAGGTTTTGATTTCCAACAATGTAGCATTCCCCTATTCTACCCATAGTAATAGCGTTCGCCATAGCTGTAGCCACATCTTTTACGGCAACAAAGTTTTTTCCTCCATTGGAATATCCAGGAACACGTCCTTTGTGCACAGCAAGAATCATCGCACCAGAGCTTGGGCGAGAATCATACGGCCCAATCATAAAGCTTGGGTTTACAACCAATGCAGACAAGCCTTTTTGTTTGACTGCCGATAGAATCAATTGTTGCGCTTTATACTTAGAATCCATATAGTCTACGCCATATTTCACAGAGAGGTATGGGGTGTCTTCAACGCCAGGGGAATCGATAGAAGTACCATAGCTAAATGAATTTGCGGTACCTACATAGATGAGGCGCTTTGTGCCATGTTTCAGTACAGCATCGATAACATGCTGAGTACCGTCGATATTTACCCGATTAACCATTTCGTTACGGGCCGGATAAACACTTGTAGCTGCTGCACAATGAAATACAACATCTTTACCCGCAATGGCATTATCAATTGAGTTGTGGTCTAGGATGTTTCCATGAATAACAGTGATGGGCAATCCTTTTAAGGTAAGAGGGTCTTTTCCAGGTTCTACAAGAACGCTTACGGCATAGTTGCGGTGTAACAGTTCACGAACGAGATTACTTCCAAGCACGCCATCAGGACCGGTAACGAGAATTTCCATACAGTGGTTATTTCGCGCAAAGGTAGCCCCTTATTTTGGATAGTGTCGTATTGACACCGAAGAAAAGTGAATTTGATTTAAATGTAGTATAAGATAATAGAACGATCAGTTGCAGTGCCAAATCACTCTGTAGGTGCGTGAAGAGGAATATTCGATGAGTCCATTTTTTTCGCAAGCGTCGGGTGCGGATGGAGTAATGTTTGTGGTAGAAAAAGAACCATCTGTGTTTTGTTTCTGTGTTTCTTTGTTGCAAGTACACATGCCATTTGAAGAAGCAGGATTGTCCGTGCCACAAGCGACAAGTAATGGTAGAATAAATAGGATTCGTTTCATGAAATAATAAAAATCTAAGTGCGTGATAATGAGCGCAAAAGTACTTATAGATTTTTAATCAAACACAAAATGTTTTTCAATAACTATTTGTTTATAATGTGTTTAGGAGGTTTAATAGCCCTCTGCGCACTAAGTTTTTAGGGTGAGAAGCGTTTTTAGTTTGTTGCTGCTTGACCCATGTATATGAAAAAGTGTCTTAAGTTGAAGATGTCATGACTCATGACGTTGAGTTTAGACCATGTTAATTGAGTGGCCGTGCTGTGTGATATTTGAAAAATTGTTTGATTATTCAGACTTGAATGATTGTTTGCTTTCGCAAATTTAGATGTTCAAATTGGATTCTTAGAGTTAATGAAGTTGTCTAAATCTTGAAGTGTTTTAAGTTCACCAGCATCGATTTTAGCAATCATTTCATTTAACCAAACCTTTGCTTTTGTTTTCTCTCCAGCGGCAAGAGAATCAGCCCCCTCATCATAAATCTTTGTAACAAATTCCTTTAATTGTGCAGGTGTTTTTTCTGCATTCATATTTTTTGTTATTCTAATTTTTTTCCTAATTGCTTTGTAGCCGCTGATGATGAGCACCAAAAGAATAGTCACACCGCCTATTATCCACAAATTGATATCCGCCTCTACTAATACTATGCAAGTGATTATAAAAATTATTGATGTAAGAATTTGAATAAAGACAGTCTTCATTTTTTTGTTTTAGTTACGAATGTATTTTGTTTTAATGAAATGAACGCAAAAGTCTGGAAAAAAGTCATTTAAGCTTGAAGTGAATGGTGTTCTATTGTTGTGTGTGAATCAACAATAATGACCTTGTATTTTTTGATTTTACATGCCATTCATGAGCTATTGTATGTTTCTTGTTGCCCATTTGTAGATATGACCCCATCGGGGTCGAACATCCGTTGCTTTTGTATTGTGTCGGGTTTCACGACCCCATCGGGGTCGAACATTTTTATTGAGATTTTTTGTAAGGATAAGGTCACGAGCGGATTATTTTATAATCCATAATTATGGGCGCATATCAACCAAAAAGCCCTGCCTTTCTTCGAAAGTCCCTGTCTTTTTTAATTTTACATGCCATTCAAGCCTTGCTCAAATAACAAGAAACCTTTTATAACTGAATTCAGTCAAACGCATTAAAACCTCTGCGCCTCTGTGGTTAAAAGAAAGGGATCATAACCAAAAGTTGTTGAGGAATTAAGATGGGGTGTTTATCCCAGCCCCATTTTTTAACCAAAGGTTTTTGGGTAAAACCCGGGGGTATAATGAGAGCAGCAGATGAAATGAATCAACCAAAGCAATGGTTGACCCTGGGAAATTTTGGAATTGACCTGAACGATCAAGAAGCTTAATCTATTTCGAAAAAGGATTGTTCGACCCCGATGGGGTCGTTTGTTTTCGGTAGAGTTTAAGGTTACAGAGATTCGACCCCGATGGGGTCATAAATAAACAGAATGAATGTATGGAGCGCGAGTCAAATATCATTGTGGATTATCTAGTATCTTAAAGATTCAGAGAAATTTTTTTTTCTTCTAAGTATCAATACCATGCTATTATTTACTTTATGCGGTTACTTTCTTTTTAGATTGACGCAAGTTTGTGTGTAGTCCCCGGGTTTTGGTCTTGTTCCAAGCCTTGCTTGTTGGCTGTAAAATAAAAAACCCAGTGCGTCGCACCGGGTTTTTTGGTTGAGGTCACGAGCGGATTATTTCATGATCCAGGATATTGGACGAATATCAACCAAAAGCCTCGCCTTTCTTCGAAAGTCCCTGTCTTTTTTAATTTTACATGCCATTCAAGCCTTGCTCAAATAATAAGAAACCTTTTATAACTGAATTCAGTCAAACGCATTAAAACCTCTGCGCCTCTGTGGTTAAAAGAAGGCCCTCAGTAAAATGCTACATTTTATAAATATCTTGGCATTCAAACGTGCGGATTATTTCATGATCCAGGATATTGGGCGCATATCAACCAAAAAGCCCTGCCTTTCTTCGAAAGTCCCTGTCTTTTTTAATTTTACATGCCATTCAAACCTTGCTTGATGGCTGTAAAATTAAAAAACCCAGTGCGTCGCACCGGGTTTTTTGGTTGAGGTCTCGAGCGGATTCGAACCGCTGTACACGGTTTTGCAGACCGTTGCCTAGCCGCTCGGCCACAAGACCACTAGGTGTGCAAATATACCAAAAAATAATTATTCCTCAATGACGATTGCAACATTGTCTACATCTCCGTTGATTGGCGGTGTGAGTTTTGTTACCTTGACACGTAAAAAATTTATTCCCGCCGCTTCGCTTTTTATGCGATTCACAATGCGCTGCCCAACCTGCTCAATCAATTTTGATCGAATGGCCATCTCTTCTTTTACAATGTGGTTGATCAGGACATAATCTACGGTCTTTGATAAGTCATCGGTGGAAGCCGCTTGAGAGAAGTTTGTATTTAACATAACATCAATCAAATAATGACCGCCAATTTTTTCTTCTTCTGGCAAGCAGCCGTGAAAAGCATAAATTTTTATTCCATTGACTTCAATTGTGTGTTTCATGCTTTGTTTTTCAGCGCCTCAACGGAGATAAGTCCTTGATTCATACGCGATAAGCATTCGTCTTTTCCAAGAAATTCAGAGATTTCGAACATGCTCGGTCCCATCCCTGTTCCTGTCAGTAAAAGACGAAATAGTGGTAGAACTGCCCCAATTCCCAAATTTTTCTCGGCAAGGAATGTTTTGAAGTTGTTTTCGATAGTTTCTTGATCGAAGTTCTCTAGATTTTCCAAAACGGTTTTCCACTCATCCAAAATTTCAGCCGAGTCGTCTTTCCATTTTTTGGATACAGTTTGATCATCGTAAGTTGTAGGTTGTTCAAAAAGGTATGTGCCATCGGATAAAATGTCGCGAATGAATGTCGCTCGTTCTTTCATTAAATGACAAATCGTTTCTAGTGATTTTGAATCAAGTGGAGATTCCATCTCTCCAGCAAGCATTTCAGCCAACTCCTTCTCGGGAGTCATGCGCAAATATTGCTGCTGAAACCATTTCGTTTTGTCTGGATCAAACTTCGCCCCCGCTTTGGCAACCCGATCAAGCGTAAATACTTCACACAACTGTTCCAATGAAAATATTTCTTGCGGTGTTCCAGGGTTCCATCCAAGGAAGGCCAACATGTTGATGAACGCTCCAGGAAAATATCCTTTCTCACGGTATCCTGAATACAATTCTCCTTCAGCGGTATGCCAGTCAGTTGGAAATACAGGAAAGCCCAAACGATCCCCATCACGCTTTGATAGTTTTCCGTTCCCATCAGGACGCAGCAATAAGGGCAAATGTGCAAATTGTGGACATTCCCAGCCAAAAGCTTCATACAGCATAAAGTGAAGCGGCGCAGAAGGTAACCACTCTTCCCCGCGAATGACATGACTGATTTCCATCAAATGGTCGTCAACGATATTTGCAAGGTGATAGGTTGGCATACCATCACTTTTAAACAACACTTTGTCATCTAGATTATTCGTGTTGACAACTACCCACCCCCGAATGATATCCTCGAAGCGGATGTCTCTGTTGCGTGGCATCTTCATGCGAATGACATAAGGAACACCCTCAGCCAACATGGCATCTACTTGATCTTGTGAAAGCGTAGTTGAGTTCTTTAATGATGTGCGTGTTACGTGGTTGTATTGCCAGTTAGGCATTCCCATCTGTTTTGACTTTTCGCGCATGTCGTCTAGTTCCTCCGAAGTGTCAAAGGCATAGTAAGCCGCATCACTCTTCACCAGTTGTTCGGCGTAGGGACGATACAAATCTTTGCGTTCAGATTGCACATAAGGACCATAATCTCCTCCAATACCCGGACCCTCTGTGGGCATGATTCCACACCATTTCAACGAATCCAAGATATAGTCTTGTGCTCCAGGAACGAAACGTGTTTGATCTGTATCTTCAATTCGAATGATAAAAGTTCCGTTGTTTTTCTTGGCGAATAGGTAGTTGTAAAGCGCTGTTCTTACCCCACCCATGTGCAATGGTCCTGTGGGTGATGGTGCGAATCGAACGCGTACGGGTTTGTCAGACATGTAAATCTATTTTGCGCAAAGATAATTAGATTTCGCTGAGGGAAAGGGATTCAGTGGTTGTTATGTAACACAGAATGTGACGTTTTTTTACCTTGTGAGTTGTTCACCATGAACGTATTGAAGAATATGTTTTATTTTAGTAGGTTAAGCCGAAAATCACGCATGATGGAGAGTACATTTGATCAATTGTTGGAACAGATAGATGCGTTTATCAGGAAGTATTATAAAAACCAGATGATTCGTGGTGTCTTGTTGTTTGTTGGAATATTCCTATTTACATTCCTTTTCACAACCACGTTGGAGTATTTTGGCCGTTTCGGATCATTTACACGTGCTTTGTTCTTCTTTGGTTTTATCTTAATCAATCTCGGTATTCTTATTCGATTCATTGCCATTCCAGTTCTCAAACTATATTCTTTTGGTGCTCGAATCGATCGTTATCAAGCTTCAGAAATTATTGGTACATTTTTTCCAAACATTTCTGATCGACTTAAAAACACCCTTCAGTTGCAGGATGATTTAGTGTCGAATGCTGGGAATATTGAGTTGCTTCGTGCTAGTGTTTTTCAGCGTGCCAACGCATTAACGGCCGTGCCCTTTTCTTCAGCAATTGATTTTAAAGAGAACAAGAAGTACGCGAAATATCTGATTCCTATTTTCTTGGTGTTAGTTGTTGTAGGTGTTGCTGCGCCCTCCCTCCTTCTTCAGGGAACCAATCGTGTCGTCAACTACCAAAAGGAATTTAAACCTGTCGCACCATTTACTTTCATTCTAAGTGAGCCAAATGCTACAATTGAAGAAGGGCAAGACTTCCCGGTGGAAGTGCGTTTAAAAGGACGGGATTTTCCTGATCACATTTATTTGGTTAGTGAGAACGGGAAGTTTTTGATGACTCGAAAAGCAAAAAATGTGTTCACGGGCATCATCAGGAAACCCAAAGAATCAGGGGCTTTTATGTTTGAGGCGAATGAGTTCAGTAGCGATACGTATCAGTTGACTGTTTATGGTCGTTCAGCCATAGGTAAGATGGAGGCAAAGTTGACTTATCCATCCTATCTAGGAAAGCAAGATGAAGTGATTGCCAATGCGGGAGATCTCACTATACCAGAGGGGACCGTGATCGATTGGAGTGTCTTGACGAAAAACACTAGTTACGTCGATTTTGTGTTTAATGGAGTGAAAAAGAGATTTACGGACGAAGGTTTTGCGGTAACAAAGAAGCTTTCCGAAACTTCAAGAGTGAACATCTACATGAAGAACACCTATCACAACAAGGTGGACTCAAGTGGCTTTCAATTGAGCGTGATCAAAGACGCCTATCCTTCCGTCATTGTGAATGAAGTGCAAGACACCGTTTCCGATGGCTTGCGTTTCTTTACAGGTCAGGTTACCGATGATTACGGGTTGACGGGCCTGAGCTTTGTGTATACGTTGATTTCAGAAGACGGGAAACGTCGAGAAGAGCGGTTATCTGTTCGCAAGGTGGCTGGAACGGATTTACCCTTTGATTTTGCTGTAGATTTTCGTCGAGAAAAAGTAAAACTGAACGACCGGATCGAATACTATTTTGTGGTTTCAGACAATGATGGTGTGAATGGTGTAAAGTCAACACGTAGTCAAGTTTTTACCTATAAATTACCTTCTCTAGAAGAGTTAAATGAGAAACGTGATGACGATCAGGAAAAGGTTCAAAATGATTTGTCAAGTATATTAAATCGCACTAAGGATTTTCAAAAGGATGTCGAGAAAATGAAGAAAGACGTCATGAATTCAAAGAACAGCGATTGGAACAAATTGAATCAAGTGCAGCAGCTTCAAAACGAACAAGAAAGTATTAAGAATTCTTTGGAACAGTTACAGGAGCAAATGGAACAAAGTACCCAACAGAAGGATCAACTGTCTGAAATGGACCAAGAATTACTCGATAAACAGGAAATGATCGAGAAGCTCTTAAATGAAGTGATGGATGATGAATTGAAAGCGTTATTAGAGAAGTTGGAAGAGTTGCTTAAGCAAAATGACAAAGAAGAATTGAAGGATAATTTAGATAAGCTTGAACAGTCATCAGAGGACATGAAGAAACAGTTGGACCGAAGCTTAGAAATGCTAAAGCGACTGCAAGTAAACGAAAAAATTGATGACATTGAAAAAGAATTAAAGGAGCTTTCTAAGGAACAGGAGACGCTTAAAAAAGATATTGAAGAGCATAAGGTTAAGAAAGAAGATGCGATTAAAAAGCAAGATGATATCAACAAAAAGTTTGATGAGTTAAAGGATGATCTAAAGAAACTAAATGACTTAAACAAAGACTTGGAACGACCTATGGATTTAGGTGATACAGAGAAGAAAGAAGGTGAGATTACGGATGATTTGAATGAG
>JBILBT010000260.1:0-4363 GCA_044353545.1 Crocinitomicaceae bacterium
GTTTCTAAACAATATCAAAATCAAGGATTGTCGCTACCCGACCTAATCAATGAAGGAAACCTAGGACTCATTAAAGCAGCACAGCGTTTCGATGAAACGCGCGGGTTTAAATTCATTTCGTATGCAGTTTGGTGGATTCGACAATCGATTCTTCAAGCACTCGCCGAACAAGCACGAATCGTTCGTTTGCCCTTGAATAAAATAGGTACAATCAACAAAATAAATCGCGCATTCTCTGAATTGGAACAGAAATTTGAGCGCCCACCTTCGGCGGAAGAGCTCGCTGAGTTTTTGGAATGTTCAACAGAAGAGGTACGCCAATCTTTAGCCAATACAGGCCGACACATTTCAATGGATGCCCCACTCATTGACGGGGATGAATCTTCGTCGAGCATGTATGATGTATTGACCAATGATTCACTCCCTGGCCCTGAAAAGGAACTTGTGGTTGAATCCCTGAGAAAAGACATTGAGCGTTCTCTTTCAACACTCACACCTCGTGAAGGGGATGTTGTTCGACTGTATTATGGATTAAATGGAAAGCACCCCATGACTTTGGAAGAGATCGGTGAACGTTTCGACCTTACACGTGAACGGGTGAGACAAATAAAAGAAAAAGCAATTCGACGATTGAAACATGCTTCCCGAAGCCGGATGTTAAAATCATACCTGGGTTAAGCGGGATCGACATCAACAATTAGTCGAATCGATTTAAATGAAGGAGCGCTGTAAAAAGAGTCAACAAACTCTTTGATGCGCTCCTTTATCTTTTTATCCGAAATGTCGCGCTCAATGCGAAGCTGTATCGTTTTTAAATAGAGGTTTTGAATGCGCCGCACCACTGGGAATTCTGGACCATTCACACGTTCGTTAAACACAGTACGTAGGTTCTTAGCTAATTCAGCCGCAGCTAGATCGACCAAGTTCTCGTCAGAATGCTTCAAGGTGAACTGAATAATCTTGAAGAATGGGGGATAAAAGAAGTTTTTTCGTTCTATGATTTCACTCTTGTAAAATCCAATGTAGTCGTGCTCAATGACTTTTCGAATGACCCAATGTTCAGGGTCTCCTGTTTGAATGACCACCTTGCCGCGTTTGCCTTTTCTGCCAGATCGGCCAGCAACTTGAGACATCAAATGGTAAGAGCGCTCAAATGCCCTAAAATCTGGACGATTGAGCATCATGTCGGCATCTAAAATCCCTACCAAACTTACATTGTCAAAATCGAGTCCTTTGCTCACCATTTGGGTGCCAATTAAGACATTAATTTTTCGGTTTTCAAAATCGCTTAAGATCGTTTCGTAGGCATGCTTTGAACGTGTACTGTCCAGGTCAAGCCGTTTGATGCTGATGCCAGGGAAAATCAGCGACAATTCGTCTTCCACTTTTTCCGTGCCAAAGCCAATCATTTTTAAACGATTACTACCGCATGAACGGCATGTCCCAACGGGTGGAGAATGGTATCCGCAGTAATGACATTTTAAGGAGTTGGAATGTTTATGATAGGTTAATGACACATCACAGTTGGTGCATTTTGGTGTCCAGTTGCAAATCTCACAGCTCCATAGTGGGGTATATCCACGTCTATTTTGAAACAAAATAATCTGTTCCTTGCGGCCTAATGCTTCCCTCATGTGCTCCACCAAAAAGGTCGTGAAATCGGATTGCATGCTTTTTTGTCTCCGCTCCTTTTTAACATCTGCACAAAAAATCTCGGGGAGCTGAAGACCACCAAAACGAGAATTTAGTTCAACAAGTCCGTATTTCCCTGTTGTAGCATTGTAGTAACTTTCCATTGCTGGGGTTGCGGATCCAAGCAATACCTTTGCTTTGTGAATGTTCCCCAATACAATAGATGCATCTCGTGCATTGTAACGTGGCGATGGGTCGTATTGCTTGAAACTTGATTCGTGTTCTTCATCAACGATGATGAGTCCAAGGTCTCTGTAGGGCAAGAATACAGCGGAACGAGCCCCAAGGACAATTCGAAACTTATTGGGGTCATTTTGCAAGACATGGTTCCAGATTTCAACCCGCTCATTTTGGTTGAATTTAGAATGGTACACACCAATTTGTTCGCCAAAATAGGCCGATAGGCGCTGAATCAATTGTGTTGTGAGTGCAATCTCTGGAAGAAGAAAAAGCACTTGTTTTCCTTTGTCAAGTTGTTCTTGGATCAATTGAACATATACTTCTGTTTTACCTGAACCAGTTACGCCATGTAAAAGTGTCACATTGTGCGTATGAAAGCTCAGATGGATTTCCTCTAAGGCCCTTTGTTGATCATCTGACAGGGCTTTAAATGATTTATCACCCAAGCCACTTTTGGTATAACGTGAAATTTGAACGCGCTCCTGATGAATGATCCCTTGCTTTTCTAAAGTGTTCAAGGTTGACTGGGAGATGCCTTTGTCAAGAAGTGTTTTTCGTTCGATGGGTTCTATACCCAAGGCGCTGAAATTTCCTTCTTGAAGAATGACCAAAAGTGTATCGAGTTGCTGCTTGGCAGAGTTTTTTGATTCAAGTCGTTGAATGTGTCCATTGAGTACATCCTCATTGGTACAGTCGTCAGAAAGTAAAATATAAACAGCTGTTTTTGCCGAAAATCGATCCTTGAGTGCTTCAACAGAAATCACAATTTTCTTATCAATGAGTCGCTTAATGATGGGTTGAATGGTCTGAATGCCAACAATCTCAGCAATTTGTTTCAAATCAAGTTGTTCACTGATTTCCAAACTTTCGACAATCAAGGTTTCTCGTTCGTCCAGAGCGGTATTGACAAGGTCGGCGTCGGGGTGTAGTACGACCTTTGTTTCACTGGCCAGTTTAAAGTTGGCAGGTAAAGCTGCGTTCATCACATCACCAATTGGTGCCATGTAGTAATTCGAAATCCACTGCCAAAACTGATATTGTTCTTGGGTGACAATGGGGTCTTGATCTAGAAAATGCGCGACATACTTCGCCGTATAGGCTGTGGGAGCAACATCTGTAGTACGAATAGCAATACCAGTAAGTAGTTTTGAACGTCCAAAAGGTACGATGACACGCCCTCCAATGCGAATGAAATCATTCATTTCGAAAGGCACGCGATACGTAAATTCAGTGTAGATAGGAACCGGTAGGATCACATCAACAAATAACGTTCTCCGTTCACTCATGATGTAAAGTTACAAGAATGATTGTCCCGAAAGAAATTGTTGAAAATTATTGGCAAGCAATTGACGAAGACAAATCTCCAGGATGCTGGCTACAGAAAAGATAGGTTCCAGTTATCGGACCATTGCACAATTCTGTTGTTGTTTTTCCTGAGAGCATTCGAACATTCGGATTGTCTGGGTTCACGAAGAACTTCTCCTTTTTGTAAGTTTGTCGGGATGAGAAGATACCGATTACTCGCCCATTGCTCGATACAAGGTTTGTAAAGGTAGGTTTACTTTGCGCCAAAGAGGAGCTCGGTTGGTTTACTGTCATGTAATTGTATAGGTCATCAGATCCGCCTGTACAAATCACCTCAATGGAGTGGAAGCGACGCTGATCAATGGCAGCATTGCTTGTGGTATGGTCACGGACTAACTCAAAGAAAATTTTCCCATTCGCAGTAAAAGAAACTGAGGGTGAACCATCTACCGTTTCCGTTTCACCCAAGTTCCATTCAAAAGATTTAAGGGTATACGTCCCTGCTAATCGTTCGTAAAAGTTAATTTTCAGTTTCGTATTCATCACACGAGCATTCCCTTTAGCTACTGCAACACCTGATGCGATGTAACTTCCCGGATTGTCGGCAAACTTGAATTGGAAATTTTGTAAGTCTACAGCTGTTGCGATTACACCATTCACCAATTTTGTTTCACCATCAACAGTAAATTCACCACCATTCAAAGAAACATGTAATTTGTATGTCATTGTGGCATCCAGAGGAGCGTTTGAGGAAGTTTTGAAATAATATACTTTTTGTTCTGGCGCGTAGAAAACTCCATTTTCACTTTTGTTCGGGATGATTGTGTCAACCAATGTCCACTCACGGAAAACAGTCCCATTTTTTGTTTCTTGAATGGTAGCGTCTACTTGAGAAAAGTAACTTGAGTCAGGAATTTGAGCGATCTCTAATGAATTTCCAGGTCCAATAAAGGCGCGTGTAATTTTCACATAATGTAGTGTATCTTCTTGATCAAGAAGCCCAACAATCACCGCCGTTTCTTTAAAATCTCCTACCAAATTAATGTCCTCGGAGCATGAGGAAATACTCAATGCTACAAGTATTACTAGGGCAAAAATAGATCGTATTGGATTCATCAGTTTGATTATATAGTTGTCAAATATACTGAAAAAACGAAGGTGTAAACAGCCGAATGGGCATTAATCG
>JBILBT010000052.1:0-13578 GCA_044353545.1 Crocinitomicaceae bacterium
AATCTTTGAAGATTCCCTTAAAGTGCTCGCACTGAGTTGGGAGAAGTCAAATCCCTCCTTTACCGTCGAAATCTATGACGGACTATACAATACCTACTACTATTGCGACTCCAAGGACCTCATTCGGCTCGAAAAACAGCGCGATTCTTTGCTACAATCGTTCAATAGTGAATTGATCAACAACCAAGATCTTGTCCCGGTATTGTTGATTGATGCGGACACTAAAAAAGTATTGGGTAGTAATTTGAATAAAGAGAAGTTAAACCCAGCGCAACTTTCCCAGACGATCAGTGATTTAAAGCTGCAAAACGAACCCATCATCATAGATTTTCAGAACGGTCAACGCAACATGCTTTATTTTGACGACAGTGAGGAATTGAAACGCTTGCAATATTTTCCTTACATCATTTTCTTCATCATCGGGATGTTTGTCTTTATTGGCTACCTCATCTTTAGCACCTTCCGAAAGGCCGAGCAAAACCAGGTTTGGGCTGGAATGGCAAAGGAAACGGCACACCAGCTCGGGACTCCCCTGTCTTCCTTAATGGCTTGGATTCAGCTACTCAAGGACCAAAATGCCGATCCGATGATTACCGCGGAAATGCAAAAAGATGTGGACCGTTTAGAGAAAATCACCGATCGCTTTTCAAAGATTGGTTCGGGTGCAAAATTGGAAGTCAGCGACCTTAACGTCACAGTTCAACATGTGGTGGAATACCTCCGTCCACGTGTTTCCAGTAAGGTACACATCGAATTTACAGCAACGGAATCACTTACAATCCTTCACAATGCACCACTGATGGAATGGGTGATTGAGAACATCTGCAAGAATGCTGTCGATGCCATGGAAGGTTCTGGAAATTTACTACTTACCATTCATTCTACTCCTGAATGGGCACACATCGACATCAAAGACAGTGGCAAGGGCATTGCGCCCAATCAGTTAAAAACAATCTTTCAACCGGGCTTTTCCACCAAAAAACGCGGCTGGGGACTTGGTCTTTCATTGGTCAAACGCATCGTGTCCGAATACCACAAAGGAAAAGTTTTCGTGCTTGAATCGCAGGTAAATGTAGGGTCGACGTTCCGGATTTCTATACCGCTGTAGTTTTTAAAGACAAAAGACCGCTGTGCTTCAAGATAAAAGACAAGAGACCTCACAGTTACGAGTTACAAATGACGAGTTACAAGTTAAGGAATTTTAGCTTCGGGCTAGACTTCAAAAAATACAAATTCCCAAAGTGTTCAAATTCCATTGGTTGTCATGGTGTTTAAGTGCAAAAGGTAATTCGTAATTCGTAATTCGTAATTCGTAATTCGTAATTCGTAATTCGTAATTCGTAACTCGTAATTCGTAACTCGTAACTAACAACTCCTAAAGGTTTTAACTTATATCCCATGAAGCTCTTCCGATTTGACAACTTTTTTTTTACCACAGAGGCACAGAGAAATTTTATGGAACAACCTTAATTGTCATGCTACCATACGCTATAAGTCTTTAATCTTACATTGAATTGCCGAAGGCATCAAATTCCTTTAGGATCAAATTGCGAAGCATCAAATTTTTCACTCTTCATTTTTCATTTTTAACTCTCTACATATTTTGCAAATCCACCGTTCGCATCGCAATGAATGCCTTAATGACGCGTTCACCAACATCGGGAACAACAACATGAATAAGATACACCCCAGATGAAACTGGAATGTTCGCATGATTCGTCAATGGCCAATCTTGGTAGGTGATTGGACTGTCTTTCTTAATGGTTTTGATCAACTTTCCTTGGGCATTGTAAATGGTAATCGTACAGCGCTCGGGCAGGTTCGTGATTTTCACACGGGAATCCAACTTGTTGTTCTCGTACTCTGAAAATGCGAGGTAGGGATTGGGAACCACATTGATCAATTTCAAGGCATCCGTCAAGGCTGCGCTACTTCCCGTAACGGTACGCACCGACGACATGTTCCACGCATACATCGGACGGCCATTGTTTATGCCCGTTACTTGGTAATTCTTGTACTCCTTGTTCACGCGCAATCGAATTTTTACGTCCGTGGACAAAAGCGTATTTCCACTGCGCAACATCGGATAGGCCACCCACGAAATGCTGCCATACGTTTGGCGTTTGGCGACAGATGAGTTTTGCTCGATGGCTTGAAACTGTTGGTAGAGAAAGTTTGAAGATGTCGTCTCTGCTTGAGATGGAATGTACTCTGGAAAGTCAAATCCAGCGGTAAAGTCATTGATCTGCGCTTGATCAGAACTGAATACCCACAAGGGTTGAACTCCACCCATCACTGGGTTTCCAACGCCATTCACCATACGCGACGTCGGGTTCCATCGCATATCGGCACCATTCTCTGCGCCAAAAAAAGAATTCTCACCAAAGGCAAGGTACAAGCGATTTCCCGTTTCTAGGTCTATCGCATAGCCCGGGAACCAACCCATTCCCGTTGTTCCTGAATTGTCTGGATTCCCGTATTGGTCAACGCTTGGACTTTTGCGCAGCAATCCAGGTTCACAGCTCCCCACATTTAGCGCAGCATCTCGTCCCATTTCGATGACCGGACAGCGTGTCCATTGGTTGCGATCAGACGTGATGACAATATCCACACTTGGCAAGAAGGACAAGGAGGCATTCGATCGGGCGGAACCGGGTGATGGTAAATTGTAATAGGTCATGGGCATGTAACTGCACTGATAGCCAGTCAAGCGGTGGGGCGCAATTCCTCCACCTAAGAGCGCTGAAAAACGGCCGTCATTGTCCACGCCCACCTCATCATCGTAACAGGCCGACTGTGTAAATGGATCATTCACTGCAGCCTCTGTTTCATCAAATGTTCCAGAACGAATCCAGTTTGTCGGGAAAAAGGCGCTGTTGTCTTGAACAAAGCTGAGCCATTGTTTGGATGAATCTTCGAAGGTGATGGAATGGTCAATCATCGTGGTGCTTTTCACCGATGAATTCCCCGATGGGCCCGTGTATTTTTCTTGATGAATCTGCACAGATACACCCCACTTCGGAATAATTTGCTCATTGTCCCCTTGAACCGTTTGTTCGGAGCTTATCGAATCGATGACTGTCCCGTTTTCATGGTCAAAACGGTAAATGATCCACGAGGCGGTGTCGGCACCGTTCAATCCTGAGGGGATATAATCCCGAAAACGGCATTCAAAATAGCCATCTGCTACATTGAGTGGATCCACTACTTTAATGTTGATGGGGCCAGCTCCTTTTTGATACGTGACTTTGTCGAGGGTGCCATATTTCACAATGTGTTCCAATGAGGCTGAAGTCAACTCAAGCGAACGGTTTCCATTGCCATAGCCATCCAAGCGTGTAATTTCAGGCGACTCGCCGTATTCCAAATAGTGCAAGGTTCCGTCAGCCTCAGGCATTGGATTGTGCGGAATGGCTTCAAGGGTTTTCACCTCCCCGGCTGCGGCTTTTCGACTGGCTAGATAGCGTTTTTGTTGACCGTCCAAAGCCTGTGGATCGCTCGGATCATAGGTCTTAAAATTGTTGTAGGCATAGGCGACGGCTACATAGTAATAGCGTTTAAAATTCACCAACTGACTTGTTCCTTGAGCGAATAAATCTGTCTTCACACTGAAACTGTGGCGCACTCCCATATCCTGACCATCCACTCGTTCAACAGGTACACTTGCCGAAAGGTCTTCATCAAATTCAAAATTGATGATGCGCGACACCCCATCCTTGATGTCACATTGCGCCACCAAGCGTGCTTTATCTGGATCACCGATATCGGAAAGCGAGTATTGCTTGCCCTTCATCTGAAAAATTTGGTAGCCTTGGAAGCGATAGGACTTATCCGCATTTGGATCAGCCGATACAATAAACGGATCAAATTCTTCGTAGGCTTCGTTGTAGTTGTTGCTGTTAGTGGGATTTGATAGCGTGAGGATGAGCTCATTGTCTAATTCTTGGATGCTCAACTCAGGCGCATGCGGGCCATCGAGCACTTTAAAGCAATTCTCGAACAGGGCTTGAGCTTTGTCATCGGCTCGCTGCAAAACGGACACAGAAGCGAAAGGATCACCTCCATTTGCCCTTGCCCAAACCACCCCAACGGTGATGTTATTTACGGCACCTGGTTTTAAGACGAAAGGTCCTGCAGATTGTACAAAACGGCGGTCATTGGGTGGATTATTCGATCCATATTCTGTCCATGGATCTTGCGCCACACCACTTGTCCCCCAGCCCAAGGGGTCGGTATCGCCTGGAAACATAAAATCACACGGGACATTCGGATTGCAATCGGGATCTGAGATATGCCCGCTTCCGCCGTAGAAAAACTTTGTACCATCTTTCCAGATACCCCGCAAATAATTGTAATAATCCGAGGCACTGCTTGGATCCGTTTGGTTCGGATTTGCGCCATTGGTGGTGTTCGAATAGTAGAGGAAACGGCGCATCCCAAAACGTTCATTGTCCACGATGCCATCGCCATAGCCAATCCCATTCAAGGCCTCTCTATCCCCAATTCCAAATCCGTTGTCCATGCCATCGTCATCTTGGTATGGCCCTTCAAAGAAGTCAACACCCACAGCTGGCGGCGAATTGCCATAGCCCTTGAATCCAGAATTTTCTCCATCAAAATTGTCCCCGTTGTAGTAGTATCCAAGACCACGATTCACATCACAACCGACATAATCGTCAAATGGGTCACCCAAGGCGCCGTCCGTAAAAAATCCGAAATAGGTGTTGTATAGTGTTTGAGTTCCGCGGTTGATGAGTTCGTAATTGTAGAACGTCATGTTGTTGATTTCATCGTTCGACGCAAAGGCAAAGGCTTGAGCACGAATTTCCATTCCGATGGGATCTGCCCCCGTCTCTGTGTGAATGTTCCCTTTGTCGTTCATTACCCACCAATAGTTGATGTCGCCATACAGGGAAACCCGTCGATCGGTCTTGCAGTTTTTCGATTTATTGATGTCGTGCCACGGATAATCACCATCCTGCCAGTTGTAATTTCCATCCTCATTGCGGTCGAAGAATGGCGCGAGGTAATAATCTTGTCCTTGCGTGACATCGCCGTGCGCCGGCCATTCCTTGATGATGTCGGGAACATTGTAGTTTGGAAAAAGTTCGGATTGCGTGGAGGTACCATTTTCCGCATCATCGACACCCGCTTGATACCACGCATCGAATTCCCTTACTTGATCCTGAGTAGTGACAAAATGTTTGTCGTACTTGGCACAGTTTTCATAGTTCGTTTCTGCTGAAATATTCGAAAGTGGCCCTGTCCAATAGTCCTGTCCGTTGCGGTAGCGCAGTGCGGCCAACTTCAGCTGGTTATTCACATCCGTTCCTCCGAGCCAAAGCGCTGCCGTGAACAAAGCCATAATCCCCGAGTTTTTCGGGACCTCGTACTGTGAATAATTCTGATTGGGCACCTGCCATAAATTCCCTGCCGTGTGAACCATTGCACGCACGTTGTTGATTTGCAAAAACGTGGTGGTATTTGGTGGAGTGCACTGCGCCGCCTTTGACAGATCTGGCTTCATTGGCTTCATCTTTTCCTCCCCAGCATAGGGCTGAGCAAAAGAAAAGGAAGTGAAAAGGACAAGTGAAAGGACAACGAATAACCTCATAGCAGCAATTAACAGCACTAATTTAGGGATTATTCTGTAAGTTCAGTAGCTTTCCTGCTCGACACTTTCCTTTACTAGAAAAACCAAGACTAAGCCAACTTTCAGTGCATATGGATGAATAAAAGTCCATGTGAATACGTATCTTTGAGCATGTCGAAATCCAAATTTACCGTAACAGCAGCCTTGCCTTATGCGAATGGTCCGCTGCATCTTGGACATGTCGCTGGGGTGTATTTACCTGCGGACATTTTTGTGCGTTTCTTGCGAATGAATGGGCACGATGTTGCCTTCATCTGCGGGAGTGACGAACATGGTGCAGCGATAACACTTCGTGCCAAAAAAGAAGGAATTACCCCAAAAGAAATCGTAGACAAGTACGATGCAATCATTGGGAAGGCATTCAAGGATTTTGACATTTCATTTGACATCTACCACCGAACATCTTCCGAAATTCACCACAAGACCTCTCAAGATTTCTTTTTGAAATTGTACGAGAAAGGAAAATTTACAGAGGAAGTTTCTGAGCAATATTTTGACGAAGAATACCAGCAGTTTTTGGCGGACCGCTACATTGTAGGCGATTGTCCAAAATGTCATAATCCGGGAGCTTACGGTGACCAATGTGAAAAATGCGGGACAGATTTGAGTCCGACGGAATTGGTGAATCCAACATCTACCTTAAGCGGAAAAACACCCATTCTGAAAACCACATCGCACTGGTACTTGCCGATGGGCCGCCATGAAGAATGGTTGCGCGATTGGATCAAAGAAGGCACCTTGGACGGGGTGAAGCAACATGAACCAAAAGCGTGGCGAAATCAAGTGATTGGTCAATGCATGTCTTGGATTGATGGTGGTTTGCATTCCCGCGCCATGACACGCGACTTGGATTGGGGAGTAAAAGTTCCTTTGCCGAATGCAGAGGGAAAAGTGCTCTACGTTTGGCTCGATGCGCCTATTGGCTACATTTCAGCCACCAAGCAATGGGCCATAGATAATCAGAAAAGCTGGGAAGACTATTGGACCGGAGACCGCAAGCTCATTCACTTTATCGGCAAAGACAACATCGTATTTCACGCAGTGATTTTCCCTATTTTATTGAAAGATCACGGTGACCTCATCCTTCCAGACAATGTACCTGCTTCTGAATTTTTGAATCTCGAAGGCGATAAACTTTCGACCTCACGCAATTGGGCGGTGTGGTTGCACGAATACCTCCAATCGTATCCCGATAAAGGCGACGAATTGAAGTATGTCTTGACATCGATTGCACCAGAGACCAAAGATTCTGAATTCACCTGGAAAGAATACCAAACACGCATCAACAGTGAGCTCGCCGATATCCTTGGCAACTTTGTGAACCGTGCCTTGGTGCTGACACAAAAATACTACGAGGGAGTTGTTCCTGCTTTGGGCGACATGACTGTTGAAGATCAATCTGTTTTGAATGAAATGGCCGCTATTGCGCAACGCATAAGCAAACTCGTTTACGCGTACAAGTTCCGCGAAGCACAAGCCGAAGCGATGAACATGGCACGTCTTGGTAACAAGTACTTGGCCGATCAAGAACCTTGGAAAGTGGTGAAAACCGATCCAGAGCGGGTGAAAACGATCATGCACATCGCCTTGCAAATCACGGCAAATCTGAGCATTGTATTGCAACCTTTCTTGCCTGAAACAGCACGCAAATTGGGAGACTTCATGAATGTACATACCGCAGATTGGAGTGACGCAGGTCGTCCGGACCTTGTGAAAGCTGGAACGCAAACCCGTGAACCATCGATTTTATTTCCAAAAATTGAAGACGACATTGTGATCGCCGAAGTCGAAAAATTGAAAAGCACTGTGAAGACAGAAACTACATCCACCCCACAAAAAGAAGAAGTGACCTTTGACGATTTCAGTAAAATGGACATTCGATTGGGGACCATTCTCGAAGCAGAAAAAGTCGAGAAAGCCGATAAATTATTGAAGTTGTTGGTGGACACAGGCCTAGACAAACGCACGATTGTATCTGGCATCGCGGCACATTACGCACCAGAAGATGTGATCGGAAAAACGGTCAGTGTTCTCTTGAATTTGGCACCGCGAAAAATCCGTGGGATCGAATCCCAAGGGATGATTTTAATGGCCGAAGATGCGGATGGAAACTTGAGCTTCATGGTTCCAGAGAAAGGTTTCGATGCCGGAGGCGGAATCTGCTAAAACAGATCATGAACGAATTGAGCGAATTTCAAGCCTTGCAGCAGTCATTGAACGACAGTGACTTTGTACTGAAAACACAGGAACAAATTGCCAAGGATTTCGGAAAATTCAATCTTTTTTTCCCTGAAGAGTTCCTTACGACTGCTTTAAGCAAAGAAACCATTGAATCCTTCGTTTCTGAGCGCATTGCCGATTTGATGCTTGAAGGAGAAACACGTTTACTCCAGCTGCTTTACACCATCGATCTTCCTGAAAAAGAATTCCTTTCGCTAACGACTCAGCCAAATTTTCTCGCCCAACTTTCTCAACGGGTGCTATATCGCGAAGCGTATAAGATTTATCTGCGAAAGAAATACAGTTGAAAATTAACGGGGGCTCTAGGCATCATTTCACCAAAGAAATTCGCTTTGTTTGAACTTCACCATTCTGATAAATTGTGGCATAATACACTCCATTTTCCAAACTTGATAAATCCAATTCAATTGCGGATGATTCTTTGAAATCGCGGATATCTGTATCAAAAACCAATGTGCCGAATGCATTGTGTAACTTTACTTCAAGTGCATCTTCGAAGTTTGTTCCACAATACTGAAATCTAATTTTCCCATTCGTTGGATTCGGAAAATAAGCTGAAATGAAGCCGTCCGAGCAAAGGTCTGCATTGACATATATCGTACTCACGTGATTCTGCTTTCCATCTTTATCCGTGAGGAATAAATCGTAATAATTGAGCCCATCACTTTCATTATCCGTTAATTGGTAAGACAAAATTGTATTGGAAGCACCTGCAGCAGGAATTTTCGTTAGTGTTTGCCACTCTTGACCATCACGACTTTTCTTTACAGTAAAATAATCCGTATTGTGTTCCGATGCTGTTTTCCAATGCAGCACATTCGCGCCTTGGTAATGATATCCGTCAAATGAGATGACCTCGCCCGCCAATGCAAAGCCACAAATAAGTCCATTCATAGCCGTTCCCGACCATGTAATTGTTGGCGCGGCTTGTGGATTTCCATTGGAAAAATTATTAATTAGCAAGGCATATTGTTGTCCTGCGATTACATTGAGATCCTCAACAAAGCCATTCCCAAATGCACCTTCAGATAAGTCCCCAGCTCCATCAACGAGACCAACATTTCCTTGCGTACTTGAAAAAACATTATTGGCATAACTGCATCTCAAGGGCGCGATTCCTGTGTTTAATGGACAAACAATATCTCCTATTCCTGGTCCATATACCGCAAAATCGTAATCCAATCCTGCGGGTGGATCTATGACAAATCCCAATGTCCCACTAACGTTTGTTTTAAAATAATACCATGTCGAATTCACTTCTCCATTTAGGCCAAGGCACCCCATTGATGTTGAGGTAATTCCTTCCTGTACACCAACACCATTTCCGCTGCTTATTGGGAATGCTCCACTGGAACAAATGGTAAAACCACATGAACCACTGCAATTGGCGGAACTGCAAATGGGTATCGACGAACCTGGAAGCGCCGAGCACTGCACTTGAGCAATCCACCCCGGAGCGGAAGTCGCAGTATTGCTAATAAATATAACTTTTAAACAGCCGT
The DNA here is from genome assembly GCA_044353545.1 of Crocinitomicaceae bacterium. GTDB lineage: Bacteria > Bacteroidota > Bacteroidia > Flavobacteriales_D > Crocinitomicaceae > M0103. The sequence continues at coordinate 9,397 of JBILBT010000052.1, forward strand.
TACTCGTAGAGGCGGTGAAAGCTGGTGGTAAGGTCGTTCCCGAATATTGTCCTAAAATCGATGAACTAGTTCCCGATCCGTCTATTATGATGATTTGATCTGACGCATCGAGTTTAAACTGAGTAAAACTAAGCGACACATAGGTCCCAACGGTAGATGGCATAAATGTGTAGGTTTGAACGCTGTTATGCGAATAATAACCTATTGGCAAAGGATTGTTTCCTGAACTTCCACCATACATTCCAGCAATTCCTCCTGGATCCACAAAAGTTTGACTACACGATGTTACAGTTCCCCCAACTTGAGTGAGAGGTGAGGCCAATTCACAATTTACACTCACTGACCAACCAGGTGAAGTGCTACTATTGCTTCCATTTTGTCTAAAAACAAAGGTAAGGCATTGACCCGCATTGCTGTAAAACTCCAAATTCGTGGTAAACACATCCGCTGGTGATGTATATAAGAGACTACCTCCCGTTCCTGTTCCCAAATAGATAGAAATAAAATCATCATTTGCACCAGAACCGGATTGTCTCAAATCTATTGTTGAAATAAAAAGATGAATACTACTTGCTGCTGTTAGCGGACAGAAGGTTTGTGTGTATATCCCCGGCGTGTTGGTATACCCTGCAGCACTGCCACCATTGTCAAAAAATGTCGCCGAGCATGTTGTCGTTGATACAGGCACCGCCGCGTTAGTCGTCATGTTAATGGCTTGACTAAAGATCAAAGCCGGAGTCGTCAAAAAGACAGAAAGGAAGAATAAACTCCTTTTCTTGAGTGATTGTGGTTTCATTTTGAGTGGTTTCTTTGAAAAGCAGATGGGAATTTTCCTCTGCAGTTAAACAAAGATACTGGCTTATCTTACCAGAAATGTCAAAATGATAACAATTTTATTTTTTGATGATGGTGATTAGAATCTCACACTTTTTATTCAAAATATCTCTTATTTTTCTAACGATTGAACGGCAACATTGGCCAAGGTAAACTGTTGCTCATTCATCGTCTGAAGAATGTCCATCATTTGTTTTTGTGTAATTTTTGCTTCATCAAAATAAACCGTCATTCCTTGTTCTTTGCGTCCTTCAACGAAATCAAATTGAACGCGCGAGACAGCTCCTGTGGCCTTCAATTTCGTTCGGATACTTCCACCACAACCCATTTCGCAGGTCATTCCAACGACGTCGGCTGTCATGGTTTTGTTTGGATCAACCTTCACTACTTCTTTCTTCTTCGCTTTTTCTGTTCGAAGATGAACAACCTCAGGATTTGAAGAACAAGCCATCAAGGCAAGAACAAAAAACATTGAATATTTCATAGGATGGAATTTAGTGACAAAGATACATAAGTGATGCACACAAATTGAGTTCGTGAATTTTTCGAAACAAAAAAGAGTCAACCGAAGTGGACTCTTTCTAATCTTATGATTTTTGATTTTCTACCGAATAACCAATCCTTGACGTTCCACTGTGCCATTTTTCCGTTCAAACACCACACTATAGATTCCGCTGTCGAGCGATAATCCATTGGTTGATCTTCCTACTTCATGCTCTTCAAGAGTTCCGACCAAATTCCCAATTGAATTGTACACCGATACCGACTTCACATCGTCCGTATTTTTGAAAGCGAAGTTTCCTTCGGAAGGGTTTGGATAAATTACAATCATAGTGATACTGTCCTTCTGCTCTGGAACAAAGGTGTTTGTCCAGAAGCTTCCGAGTTGAACTAGCGTTGGTTTTTCTTGATCCACATAAAAGGTCGCTGAGGCGCTGCAACCAAACTCTGTATTGATGTCGAATTTGTAAATTCCACCCGAAAGGTTCGTTTGATCAAATTGATAGATGTCATATCCTGCTCCATCGTTGCTCGACCAAAGCATGTCGAATCCACCAGCAAGACCTGTTACCGTCACATCAATTGCACCGTCAGAACCTCCATGCATTGATACGGGTGTAACTACTCCAGTAATTTTTAATTCTTCAGGGTTGAGCAGTTCAAAAGATAGCGAGACCGCATCATTCAGTGCGTCGTGCACCGTAACATCATAAAGTCCTGAATACAGTCCTGTCAGCGTGGAGGATGTCTCCATATTCGACCACGTGAACGTATATGGCTCTACTCCACCGATGACATCGAGTGAAATTGTACCGTCTGACGTTTGGTAACAGGTTGGATCTGTTTTGGTCGCAGATACATTTAGTGAACTGTTGCTCTGCGCAACCACAGTAGTTATCGAACCGAGAATCAACACGGCCGATGTCAAGAAATTTGTTTTCATGTGTAAACTATTTTTTGTGTTTCATGCTACAAATGAATGCATGTTTGGCCGGCCATTTATCAAATCCATTCAGGCATTGCGGCAATTTGATTGGTTTTACCTATGTGGTACTAAGTAAAACTACGGGAGAGATTCTATTTTTGCGGTATTGAAACAGAACGGGCGTTACCATTGTTACATATACAATTCACGGTAAAGCATACATTTGAAAAAAAAAGCATGACCTTTTTAGAACAAGTACTTCACATATATTCAAATTACGCAAGCTACGTTTGGGGAAGTATAAGTCACCCATTTCGCAGTGACAACTATTTCTACCTATTGATTTATGTTTCTGTAGCCGTTTGGATTTTAGAATTGCTCGCTCCGTGGCGCAAAGAACAACGCATTTTTCGCAAAGGATTTTGGATGGATGCGTTTTACATGTTCTTCAATTTTTTCATCTTCAACCTCATCGTATTTATTGTGCTTTCCTCCTTGAGCGAACGCTACTTCGGATATTTCATGCATTCCATCGGCTTGCCCAAAAAGGGCATATTCAATCTCGCTGGGTTGTCACTATGGCTTCAGTTTCCGATTTTCTTCTTCCTCGCCGACTTCATTCAATGGTGCATCCATGTTGTTTTGCACCGAAACAAATGGCTCTGGAAATTCCACAAAGTACACCATTCCGTTACAGAAATGGGTTTTGCCGCCCACCTACGCTACCATTGGATGGAAACGCTTGTCTACAAAACCGGGCTATACATTGTGCTGTCTTGGTTGCTCAACTTTAAACTTGAGCATGCCTTTGTGCTTCACGCATTCACGATTCTCATTGGACACCTGAACCATGCGAATATTGCCTTGGATTATGGGCCATTAAAGTACATCTTGAACAATCCGAAGATGCACATTTGGCACCATGCGAAGCACATGCCTGCAAGTCGTCCCAATGGAATTAATTTCGGGATCACCTTGAGTCTCTGGGATTATCTTTTTGGGACAAACCACATTCCATCCGACGGCCGAGACATTGACCTTGGATTTGATGGGATAGAAAAGTACCCAGACGACTTTATCGGCTTGCAAACGCAGCCGTTTAAAGAAAAATAAGACAAATCTTTTTTACACTAAAAGTGTTTTCATGTTCACTTTTTCGTCGATCAATCTGTGCAAATCAGCGATGTTCACGCGCACTTGTTCCATGGTATCACGGTCACGAATGGTCACCGTATTGTTTTCCAAGGTTTCGTGATCCACAGTAACTGAGAATGGAGTTCCAATGGCATCCTGACGGCGGTAGCGTTTTCCGATAGAATCCTTTTCATCGTATTGACACAAGAAATCGAACTTCAATCCGTCAATGATGTCACGTGCTTTTTCTGGCAAACCGTCTTTCTTCGTTAAGGGCATAATCGCCACTTTATAAGGTGCCAAGGCTGGTGGTATTGAAAGTACCGTTCGCTCGGAGCCATCCTCAAGGACTTCATTTTTGTGTGAGGCACTGAGCACGGCCAAGAACATGCGGTCAAGACCTACGGATGTTTCTACGACAAAAGGCACATAATTTTGATTCAATTCAGGATCAAAATACTGCAGCTTTTTCCCGGAAAATTGTTCATGCTGTTTCAAGTCGAAGTCGGTACGCGAATGAATTCCTTCAAGCTCTTTGAAACCCATTGGAAAATTGAACTCTATGTCACAGGCGGCATTGGCGTAATGCGCCAATTTTATGTGGTCGTGGAAACGGTATTGATTGTCGCCTAATCTAAGTGCTTTGTGCCAATTAGAACGCGTTTCCTTCCAGTACTCGTACCATTTCATTTCTTCACCTGGTCGGCAGAAAAACTGCATTTCCATTTGTTCGAATTCACGCATTCGGAAAATAAATTGACGTGCAACAATTTCATTTCTAAAGGCCT
>JBILBT010000261.1:0-4343 GCA_044353545.1 Crocinitomicaceae bacterium
TGTGAAATTTGGCGCTAACCAAGCATTTGCTGCCGCATCTGGATCTTGGTCAAACACCAGCAGGCGACCTTTTTCGCTCAGGTGCTTAAAAATTTCGCGAGAATGGCCTCCACCGCCAAAGGTAACGTCCACATAAACACCTTCAGGATCAATATTTAGACCCTGAATGCATTCATTGAGCATCACTGGATTGTGGTAATCTGTCTTATTCGCTGTCATCTGAGTCACCCATTACGTCATTCGCTAAATCTGCGAAGTCCGCCATGTTGGCCTCAATCAAGTCGAAGTATTTCTGCTTATCCCAAATCTCGACGCGATCGTTGTAAGCGATCAGCATCACATCCTGCTGTAAACCAACACGCTCCATATGCGTTGTTGGCACCAGGATTCGACCGGCATTGTCCAAAGAAACCAATTTTGCCCCCTGATGAAACAGCCGGTAAAACATTCGATTCTTCGGAACAAACAAGTTCATTTTCGACAACTTAACACTGATTTTTTCCCATTCAGGAAGTGGATACAATGTCAAACAATCTTCAAATCCCTTATTCAGCATGAAATCTCGCATTGACGCAGGAGAGATTTGCTTCCGTAATCCGGAAGGAAATAGGAAGCGACCTTTCGCATCCAGTTTAACCTCAAATTCTCCTACTAAGCCTGCCATGGCGAATAAATAATGGGTAAAATTAAGTGGATTTTACCACTTTTTACCACTTAGGTTTTCAATTGTTAATAAATACTAACGATGCAAGGTAATTAAAGTTTCAAAATAACACCTATTTTTTTACTTAATTTCTTTAAAATAGGGCTATAAATTGGCATTAGTGGGAATTTGTGGGATAAATTTGACCTAATTTTTTTCGTGTCGTTATCAACACTTTTTAAACAGTTTATTAACAAGGCCACTCCAACTAGGACCGTGAATTCTTTTACTTTTGTGCCATGACCAAAGAAATTCGAAGTTGGATACTACTTCTGCTGCTTGCTTGCATTTGGGGCAGTTCATTTATTCTCATGAAAAAAGGGATGTTTACCGCAAGTGGGGAGCAAATTTTTAGTTCGTCCCAAGTAGGATCGCTGCGCATGCTTCTTGCTTCCGCAGTCCTTTTTCCCTTTGCCATCAAACACCTTCGAAAAATCAACTCGATGAAACGTTTTCTTTCATTGGCCACGGTAGGATTTTGCGGGAATTTTGTCCCCGCGTTTTTATTCACTTATGCAGAAACTGGATTGTCCTCTGGCTTAACTGGAATGCTCAATAGTACCACACCCATTTTTACCATCCTGATTGGCTTCATCGTTTTTAACGTTCGAATCAGCACCCTTCAACTTATAGGAATATCAATCGGGACAATCGGTGTTGTTTTATTGATGCTGGCAGGGAAACAGTTGAGCATGAACGGAACATGGTACCATATTCTAGCCATTGTCCTTGCCACACTGATGTATGGCATAAGTTTGAATACCATTAAGCATGCGCTGCAAGACATGCGTTCGGTCGAAATCACCTCATTGGCTTTCTTTATCTTGTTTGTGCCAGCTTTGATCAGCAGTATCTATTTTGGTGCCTTTGACACACTCAACGAAAATAAACATGCATGGACCGGATTTGGATACATCACTGTATTGTCTGTCGTTGGAACAGCATTGGCGGTCTTCGTTTTCAATTATGTGATCAGCTATTCTTCCGCCTTGTTTGCTAGTACGGTTACTTATTTCATCCCAATAGTCGCTGTGTTCATTGGCGTTTCTTTTGGAGAAACCATCGGTTGGACAGAAATTGGTGCGATGGCCATAGTCTTGGGAGGAGTTTTTACCGCCAATTATCTGCCTTATTTTTTGCAAAAAAAGAGGGAAAAAGAGAATATTTAACAGCCTCTTTGTTTTTTATTGAAATTACAGTATCTTTGCCGTCCGATTTTAATAATATTTTAAACAAAGCTATATGTACGCAATTGTAGAGATAGCAGGGCAGCAGTTCAAAGTGCAAAAAGACCAAAAGATCTTTGTACACCGTTTGGCAGCAGAAGTAGGAGCGAAACTTGAGTTCGACAGAGTACTTTTGATAGACAACGGGAGCAATGTGAGTGTTGGCGCCCCGGCTATAGCAGGAGCTTCGGTTACTGCAGAAGTAAATGATCACGTTAAAGGTGACAAAGTTATCGTTTTCCGTAAGAAGCGAAGAAAAGGTTATAAGAAGAAAAATGGCCACCGTCAAAGCTTTACATCGATTACGATCAAAGACATTAAAGCATAAGTTTTCCTTCAGGAATTAAAATTTAAAGAAAATGGCACATAAAAAAGGAGCCGGTAGTTCGAAAAACGGACGTGAATCGCACAGCAAGCGCCTAGGCGTAAAGATTTTTGGTGGTCAAGCGGCTATCTCTGGTAACATCATCGTTCGCCAAAGAGGAACGCAACACCATCCAGGTGAAAATGTTGGTATTGGAAAAGACCACACATTATATGCACTTACAGATGGATTAGTCGCATTCAGAAAGAAAAAAGACAATCGTTCTTTTGTTTCAGTAGTACCTTTTGCTGCTGAAGCTTAAGCAAGGAATTGAAATTTATTAAAAGGCGAGCCGAGTGTTCGCCTTTTTTATTTTCTATTTTATTACTTTTGCCAGGCTTTATTTCAGATTTAACAAAAAGAATGTTCGCGCAAATTTCTATTTTATTCAAAGAAAATTCTAAAGTTTCCCTTGGAAGTTTGGCTAGTACCTTTGTCTTGATTTTCACATTCCTAATCAACACAAAAGGAATTCTAGACCTTGCGTTGAACAATTCCAAAACATTCATCTACATCATTGTTTTAGCTGTATTCTTATTTATTGTAATCCTTTCGGCGTTTTTTATATTTAACAAATTTGCATCGAAGAAACAAACGTTAAATTCAGTTATTCCCCCTTCGGAAGAAAAAGCTATCGGTACGATTTCAGTCGAAAAAAAGAAAAAACGCCTATTTATTGCATTGCTAATCAGTTCATGCATCATGTTGCTACTCGGTATATTTTTTATCGTTGGTATTCGCCAAATGCGTTATGCAGAAATGCATTACATCGCTCTTTCGGGTGAAATGAGCCCAGAAGAATGTACAAAATTTAAAGAGGACATCACCATAGCCAATGAGACAAACTTTGTAGGATTAGAAGCTAATCAAGTAAAAATTATTGAAAGAACTCCAGAGATTCATCAATGTATTTTAAAACCAGCCTATTTCTTAGAAAGTTCCTGTGCCGACAAATACAATGAATTATCGTCTTACACAGCTTTGAATAAAATTCCAGGCATAGATGTGCATATCGCGCCGGCTTCGAGTGTCACAAGCATTCCAAACCGAATTGATTATTTTTCAGGAGGGAACGAAACATTAAGGAGAATATTAACAAAATTAAATGCGATATATGCAAAATTCGAAAAACTAATTCTCTAAATATAAAGATTTTAGACCACTCAAAATTCATTTTTTTCAATTGACAAAATGTTAGAAATCACCCGCATCCGCACCGACAAACAAGCCCTTATTGACGGTTTGAAAAAACGCAATATTGACGCTGCAGAAACGCTTGACTCAATTCTCCTTACAGACCAACAGTGGAGAAGTGGAAAGACTGAGCTTGAATCAATTTCAGCGGAACTGAATCAATTGGCCAAAGAAATCGGTGAATTGTTTAAACAGGGTAAGCAGGATGAAGCCTCAGCAGCGAAGGAAAAGACAGCAGGTCTTAAGGCAAAAGAAAGCGAATTAAAGCTGACTGTTGATGCCCATGAGGCGGCAATTACCCAATTGCTCTATACCCTACCTAATGTGCCAAACGAACAAGTAAAATTTGGTAAAAGCGAACAGGACAACGAAACGGTGTACGAAGAAGGTGCCGCACCAAACTTCGATTGCACAGCGCTCCCACATTGGGACTTGGCAAAAAAATACGAGCTCATTGATTTTGAATTGGGGGTAAAAGTTACAGGAGCTGGATTTCCATTTTACCGTGGAAAAGGAGCAAAACTTCAACGCGCGCTGATTTCATTCTTCCTGGAAGAAGCAGATAAAGCGGGATACGAGGAGTTTATTCCACCATTGGTAGTGAACGAAGCGAGTGGTTACGGCACAGGCCAGCTACCAGACAAAGAGGGACAAATGTACTACTGCAAGGAGGATGATTTCTATTTGATTCCAACGGCCGAGGTACCATTGACCAATATCTACAGAGATGTCATTTTACCAAACGATCAATTCTCGATTAAATTGACCGGATATACACCGTGCTTTCGCCGAGAAGCTGGATCTTACGGAAAAGACGTGCGCGGACTAAACCGTTTACACCAATTCGACAAGGTTG
>JBILBT010000262.1:0-4336 GCA_044353545.1 Crocinitomicaceae bacterium
AATGGCATTGAACCAAGGATTGTTTGCTGCAGGCCGGTTATTCGCCGCGTCCCAATACATATTTACCATTGGACTTTGACCAAAAGTATGGTTCAGAGCAATGTCCATGATGACCGCAATGCCACGGCCGTGGCAAGAATCTACGAATTCTTTAAACTTCTCTGGCGTGCCGTAATACTTGTCAAGTGCCATGTGGAAACTTGGGTTGTAGCCCCAGCTTTCATTGCCTTCAAATTCCCCCACAGGCATCAGTTCAATGGCATTCACACCAAGTTGGTCTAAATAAGCTAATGTATCAATGAGGGTTTGGTAATTTCGTTTTGCTACGAAGTCGCGTACCAGCAACTCATAGATCATTAAGCCTTTTTGCGCAGGCTTCTGATAGCCATCATTTTGCCACGAAAAGCTTGGTGGATTCGTTTCGAAAAGGGAAATGAAACCCGTTGTAAGTCCTGTTGGATACGCGTACGGACTTGGATACGTTGCTGCGTTGATGCTTCCGTCATTGTTCGGATCTGCTATCCGCAAGCTCAATGGGTCTGCGAAACGCTGTACCCCATCGATGTAATATTGGTAGCCGTATTGCGTATCGGGTTGAAGTCCATCGAGTTGAATCCACCAGGTGGTTAAATCCTGAGACAGGTTCATGTGATAGGCTAAACTTGGCGACCATTCATTGAAATCCCCAAGGACATAGATGTTGTTTTTTTCTGGTGCGTAAAGCTTCAAAATCACCGTATTCTGATCGACATAATTCAATCCGTTGAGGAGTCCTGCCGGCGGATCGATGAGCGTTGGTTGTGGATTGACCACGATGAGCACTGAATCGGAAATCACCTCTGTGCCATTATTGGCCGAGAAACGAATCCAGTGTTCACCAGGGGTATTCACTGTATAATTTTGAGACAATACTGCAGCCGAAGCTGAATTCGCAATCGGAACATTGTTGTCTGTAAAAGTCAAGTTTGCATTTTGATTGCTTTTTCCTACGAGTGGCACTGAAGCCCCGAGGTTGACAGCCATCACATTTTCAGGTGAAAAGATTTTTGCGAGAAATCCCGCTGAGGTTGGATACACATCGTAGTAGATGTCTGATCCATCTGCAGATCGACCAACCGTTGTTCCAGCTGCATTGCGGAAAACGAAAGCCATTTTTTCAACGACAGTAGCCGCTGGAAAGCCATAAAACACATCCATGTCGACTGTAATCTGGTGGATATTGTTTCCAAGGTTAGTCATTTGAACGCTGGCATCTGCCGTTCCCCAAGTACCTTGAACAAAAAGCCAATTGCTTAGAGAAGTGCTTTGATCAGTAATCAATCCCATGTGCGCATATATCGTGCTTGTTCCGAGCAAAGCGGCATTTCCTTCAGCTGCGTTGTACGTGATGGTCACGACATCATTCACCGTTGGAAAGGCTGGACTCACATCCAAAATTTGAGCTGAATACGACCCTGTGAAACACAGAGCAGTGATGAACGAAAGGTTTTTGAAAAGGCGCATGGGTAAAAGGTTTAGTGCAAAGAAAACCCGGACACTAGGCCCGGGTTAACCAATAAGTTATATCAGATTACTTAACAATCTTTCCTGTAACTGTGCTTTCGCCAGCTTGTACAGAATAGATGTAAGTTCCTGCATTCAATGTAGCAGTGTTTACTGCAGCAGATGATTGATTAGAAACTGTTGTTGTAGAAACAACTTTACCAGTAAGGTCAAACAAAGTGATTGTTACATCGTTTGTTCCGTTCAATGCAAATGTAAATGTTGCAGTTTCGTTCACTGGGTTTGGTGTAACAACAACATTGTTGATTGCTGTTTCAGGCAAGCTAGCAGCACAAGCAGTACACGCATCCCATACATAACACAATGTTGTGTTTGAAGAAGGGATTGTTAATGTACGGTTGATGTTACCAGAACCATCGTCAACACCACATCCACCAGTAGCGATTGTGTTTGCTGCATCAGTTCCTTCGTTTGTTCCCCAGTCACCGTTTACAAATTTGTAGGACTGAGTAGCACCAACAGAAGCCGTAGGGTAAGTTACGTCGATTGACCAAATTCCGTTACCAAGATCTGTCATAGCTGCAGAAGCATCAGATGGAGACCATTCAGCAACTGTTGAACCATTTGATGTGAAGTTACCACCAACACGGATACCATTAGCGTTTAGGGTGTTACCCGCAGCAATGTAACCATTGATGTCAACTTGATACGTTACAGTCACCTGCGCGTAAGAAGCAATGCTCAAACCGAGTACTGAAAGAATAGTAAAGATTTTTTTCATATTAAATAGTTTAATTGTTTCGGCAATATTACAATAAAATTTACTTAGTGTCATTATGACATTTATTTTTTTTCTTCATGTGTGATTATTTTTTTCTGCGTACCTTCGAAAAAACTATTTTTCAACGCACATGAACGAACTAATTCAAGGGTTCAGTGACCAGATCCTGACCACTGCAAATGACGCAAACGCGCTCGATTTTAAAGGAAACAACGCGCAATTCGATTCAATTCTTTTTACTGGTTTAGGCGGTTCGGGAATTGGACTTAAGTTGATGCTCGATTGGACAAGTGCTTCACGCACAGCTCCTGTCGTTTTAACTCAAAACTACACATCACCAAATTTCGTTGGTAAAAATACACTCGTCATCGCTTCGTCTTACTCCGGAAATACGGAAGAAACGATTTTCACATTGAAAGACTGCATGGAGCGTGGTGCTCAAATCGCCGGAATTACTTCAGGTGGTAAATTGGAAGGTATTTGCAACGACAACGATTATAGCCTTTTGAAAGTGCCAGGTGGATTGCCGCCGCGCGCTGCCTTGGGGTATTCGCTTGCTGCTCTTGCTCGTATGCTTGATGCTTATGGAGTCACAGAAGGCTTTACTACACGCATAATTGATGCTGCCAATCAATTGAAAGAAATGTCGGATGCCATCAATGCACATGCACGCAAGGTAGCGACAGAAATCGCAGGAAAAAATATCGTTTTCTACGCGGAAGCACCTTATGAGGGATGTACCATTCGCGCAAAACAACAGCTGAACGAAAATTCAAAGTTGCTTTGCCGTTGCCATGTGATTCCGGAAATGAACCACAACGAACTCGTTGGTTGGGGATGGGGAACAGACAATGATGCAGCGATCTTCTTTGAAAATAGCGACATGCACCCACGCAACAAACGTCGTTTTGAATTGACACGTGAAGTTGTGGAAACAAAAACACCACACATCTTTGATATCAAAGCTCCAGCAGGTGATCCAATTCTTCAAAGTTTGTACTTCATCCATTTTGCGGATTGGTTGTCTTACCACCTTGCTGTAGATAGCAAAACAGACATTTACGACATCAAAGTGATCGATCATTTGAAGTCTGAATTGGATAAGATCTAATTCGATTCTTGAATACATTTTGGAAAGGAAATACCGCTTGGTGTTTCCTTTTTTTGTGCCTTACAAGTTGAAACAATCTTTATGTTTTTTCGTCTAAAAAACACGTAATATTGACCCATGAAAATTTGTACTGCGCTGTTCGTATTTTTTTGTGCCTTTCACACCTCCGCGCAAACCTATTTCATCCATGACTCATTTACGGGTGAAGCCATTCCTTTTGTAAAGGTTCGGCCATCGACGGGAGATCCATTTTTGGCGGATCTTGATGGCGCCATTCATTTCACCTCACTGCCAGAATCCGTTGAACTCCGCGCTGGAGGATACCGCGATACCATTGTTTCGTTAGCGACACTATCGGACAGTATTTTTCAAATGCATCCCTATGTGCAATTCATTCAAGAAGTACGTGCCATAGCGGGTGAAAATCCAGCACACCGTATCATCAACATAGCCATTGCCAATCGAAAGAAAAACAATCCCTTGGAGAATGACGCTTTTCGCTACGAGAGCTACAGCAAATTTATTTTTGACGTCAATCGCGATGGCATCGAGGGATTTTTAAAAGACACAAGCAAGGCGACTCCAGGGAATTTTTTGGATCAACAGCACATCCTGATCCTAGAAAGTGCATCCACACGCACCTTCATCCCACCAGCGCACGACAAGGAGGAAATCACCGCCTACAAAGTCTCAGGGTTTAACGATCCTGCCCTTTCGACTTTTGCGAATGAACTGCAGTCCTTCAGCTTCTATGAAAATCAGTTCAATCTGCTCGGAAAAACGTACATCAATCCGATAGCTTTTGGTGGAACAAACCGCTACGTCTTCGTATTGGAAGACACCACCATCGTCAATCGCGACACCACCTTCACCATCTACTATCGTCCTCGGACTGGAAAAAACTTCGACGGCATGACCGGACGCTTGTACATCAACACCAA
>JBILBT010000263.1:0-4328 GCA_044353545.1 Crocinitomicaceae bacterium
CGTGATGACAATAACAACGAGTAAAACAGATAGTGACATTTTGATTTATTTACTTTACCTTTCCTCTTTCAAATCTACTCAATTCTGTGACTCGTTCTTGTTATTTTTTTATTGTCGGTGCATTAATTATCATCCTTCAATCGTGCTCTGGTGCCGATGGCAAAAACTCAGGTGAGACTTCTTATTTTCAGTCTGACAACTATTCCATACAAGACAAAATAAAAACCATGCTTCAAGATGAATATCTTGATGCTTTTGGATATTCAATTGAAGAAAAACAATGGCTAAGAGATTTTTACGCAAAACGAAAATTTTCACCGCTTTGGGTGAATGACTCTTGTTTAACAAAGAGAGGAATTGAAATGCAAAAATCAGTTGATCACTCTCTCTGGTTTGGTATTCCAGAAAACCGATTGACAAAACCTGAGTTTGAATCTAAAATTTTCGTTCGAGATGAAATTCTGTTAACGGCAAATGCTTCCTTTATGGTGCACGATTTGGATTCTGGATTCATGAATCTAGCCGGAAAAAAGTACAACAATCGCTCATTTGCACCGCAAGATAACATGCATAAATTGCTTAAAAAACGTATTCCTTTGGATTCTGTTTTTCTTCAGTGTGGACCTATGGATTCAAACTATCGTTTTTTTGCCACCCACCTCTACACGCATTGTAAATCAAGGCCTTTAGACAAAAAAACCTTCAAGATTAAAACGCAAAAAGAAGACTCTCTGAACAGTTTTAAGGACACGCGAGCTGCACTCATTGCGAAAGGATATCTTTCTGAGAAGACAAAAGACAGTTTGAAAATTGTGGAGGCATTAAAGGTTTTTCAAGCGCAGAATGGATTAAAGGCAGATGGAAAAGTCGGTAAATACACCGCCATCACGTTAAATGAAAGTTCCTATGACAAGGTGCTTCGCGCAGCACTGAATCTAGAAAAAATTAGAGTGAAAGTAAAAGATCCAGAGAAATTTATCCGCATAAATTTACCCGAATACCGCTTGCGTTATTATGCCCACGACAGTTTGAAAAGTGTGCACAACATCGTTATTGGAAAAACCGAAAATCAAACACCCGAACTCATCTCTAAGATCCGAAACATCGTTGTATTTCCTTACTGGAAGGTCCCCTATTCCATCTCTAGCAAGGAAATTTTACCTGATTTAAAGCGAAATAGCGGGTATTTGGAGAAACACAATTACAAATTGTATCGCAATAAAACGGAAATTGACGCACATCAAGTCAATTGGAAGAAAATCAAAGAAAACACCTTCCCCTACACAGTCATTCAGCAACCTGGCACTAACAATAGCTTAGGAATCATCAAGTTTGAATTTTTTAACGATTTCAGTGTGTATGTGCACGACACACCATCGAAAGGCTTGTTCGGTACTGATGTTCGCTCCTATTCTCACGGATGTATGCGTTGTCAAAATCCTGTTGATTTGGGCAAAATGATGCTGGATTATGATTCAATTGGCACAAAACGAAATGACCTTACGGGAGATTCATTGGACAGCTTATTGCTCCTAAAAGAAAACTATGTGATTCGTCTCAAGTCACAAGTCCCTATCTTTATCGAATACAATACTGTAACTGCTGACTCTGATCGAATCATTTTTTGGCTTGATATCTACAAACGGGACGAAGAATATCTAAAGTTCTTGAAGAACTAAATCTAAAAAGGTAACTTTGAATCCTAAACGTCAAGCATGAGTGTTCTTATTTCGCCTTCAGTCCTTTCCTGTGATTTCGCCAATATCCAGCGTGATGTTGAAATGATCAATGCTTCCAACGCAGATTGGTTTCACATCGACGTGATGGATGGAGTTTTTGTACCAAACATTTCATTTGGTTTCCCTGTTGTATCAGCGATTGCTAAGCACGCAACCAAACCGTTGGATGTACATTTAATGATTGCAAATCCAGACCAATACATCCTTGATTTTAAAAAAGCGGGTGCCGATATGTTGACCGTGCATTACGAAGCGTGCACACACCTGCATAGAACCATTCAGGCAATTAAAGATGCTGGAATGAAAGCTGGAGTAGCACTCAACCCGCATACCCCTGTAGACGTGCTTCAAGATGTCATTGCTGATCTCGACTTGGTGTTGATTATGTCGGTGAACCCAGGATTTGGTGGGCAGAAATTCATTAAAAATGCTATTTTTAAGGTCGGTCAAGCAAAGAATTTAATTCACCGCCGTGGCAGCCGAGCTCTTGTTGAAGTAGATGGTGGAGTCAATCTAGAAACTGGATTGGAGTTGATAAAAGCCGGTGCTGACGCTCTTGTTGCAGGTAGCTTTGTGTTCAATTCGGAAAATCCTACACAAACAATCGCAGACCTTAAAGCACTTTCTTAAATGAAAGAATTTCTGTTGAGAAAATTCGAAACGGAACATTATGCGCTGCAATCTCTGATTCGTTGTATCGAGGCGCAAGAAGATGTAGTGACTGAATTTTCAATCAATTCTATCTGTCACATCATCAACATCAACCACAGATGGAACAGCCGATTAAATGGCACGAAACCTGAATCAAACGATTGGGATGTCTTTCCGCTTCACTATTTGGAAAAACTGAATAATCAGAACTACAGAGAAACATGCGATTATCTTGAGAAAAAAGACCTGAACAGGCATTTTCAAGACAGTCCCGAATCCAGTATTCCCTTGGATCAAACTGCGACAGATATTTTATTTCACCTCTTGCAACACAGCGCATATCACCGCGGACAAATTGTCTTGAACCTAAAATCAAATGGGCTCAAATATCCCATGAGCAGATTTGTACAGCTCGAGGATTAATCAAAGTTGATTTTTATAGGTAACAAAACAGCATTTTATGCGTTTCTTTGTTCGTATGATTAGAAACGTTGTTTTTATTTTCCTCATTTCCTTTGCGTCTCAAGCAATTGCTCAAGATACGATTTTATCTAGCCGAGAATCTAATTTAGTTCTATTGCTAAATGACTTGCGCGCGGCAAAGGATGATGTCGAAAAGGAAGAGAAAAACTCCTTGTTTTACACCTATTTTCTCGAATCCCTGAATGATAAAGACGCTTACTCCTACCCTTTCTCTCAATTGAAATCAGTTGGTGTCATAGACAGTCCTGATGGATTGGTACGCATCATCAATTGGAATATTGAACAAGATGATGAGACGCAAAAGTACTATGGATTTGTTTTAAAGAAAGATGAGCGGAAAGACGAAATTCTGGTCACAGAGCTGTTTGACAATTCGGCCGAACTACCACTGCGGCCCGAGGAAATATTGACCGCTGACAATTGGTATGGAGCCTTGTATTATAAAATTATTCCTGTTGAAAAAGGTTCCAAAACAGTTTACACCCTTCTTGGATGGGACGGAAATTCTTCATCGAGTAATGTCAAACTCATTGATGTCATGTATTATTCAGGTACTCAATTGAAATTTGGAAGCCCTATTTTCAAGGTGAAGGACCAAATCCTGAAGCGCGTTTTTTATGAACATTCAGAACGTGCGGTCATGACCTTGAGGTACGAAACTGAATATAAGCGAATTATTTTTGATCACTTATCACCAGAGTCACCCAACCTTGTAGGGTTCTATGCGTATTATATTCCAGACCTTTCGTACGATGCGTTTATTCTCGACGGCACAAAATGGATCTTAAAAGAGGATGTCATCGGTGTCAATTCGATGGATGAGGAAAAGATGGTTGTTTTCGTCCGCAATGAACGCAATGGAAAGGTTGAGAGGAAAACGATAAAGAAGGAATGGAAAAATCCCGATGATTCAAATGGGAACGGAACACCACATGTAGCGGTAACCCCTGAGGGACAAGCAACCGAGGAGAATGGAGACGAAAAAAACAAAGAGGACAAAAGTTTAAAAAAGGACAATCGCGATCCCAGTAAGTTGTCCACTACATTAGGTGGTAAAAAGCGAAGAAAACGAAGAAACTAAAAGGTTTTATTGCTTCCCGAGTTTCTTTATCTAATTCAAAAAAAGCAATTTAAAAGGAAACTATTTTTATGTACATTTGATAAAACTTCATTGCTATGAGTAAAAATTTGTATATCGTTCCGCACGACTTTACACCTGTTGGAGATTCAGCATTAAATTATGCTTTGCACTTGGGTAAAAATGTTCATACAGAAATCATGCTGCTTCATGTGGTGGAATCTGCTGCTGAATTGGCTAAAACAAATGCAAAGTTGGATGCGCTCATTGGCCGTCAAGAGGTTCCGGCTGGGGTGACAATAACCAAGAAAATCATAGAAGGAAGTATTTTTGAGAAAATTGGTCTAATCGCAAAAAAGGAAGGTGCACAATTGATC
>JBILBT010000053.1:0-13517 GCA_044353545.1 Crocinitomicaceae bacterium
CTTCCTGAAATCGACGGGGTGCGTATCGGTCGTCATATTCGACTATTTGTTGAAGCGGACAATCAAGCATCGGCTGAGGCAAAAGTGGAAACGGCATGTAAAAAGATGCTGGCAAACCAAATCATGGAAAGCTTCTCTTTCTCGGTCACAGAGGCATAATCTTATTTTTTCTTGATACTCGGGAATTTCATCGGATTTGCGCGCTCGGCTCGCGGAACTGTGACTTTTTCTTCGTCCAATGCAATGGACGGAATTTTGCGTTCAGAAATTTTTTGTGAAGCAACTTCAGAAGAGGTAAGTGAGGCATGTGAACGCGCTAATCAGGTCTTTGCGAAATTTTCTCAATTGCCCAATACTTCACGCGGACAATTTCTTCGACGCATCGCTGAATTGTTGCAGATTCAAAAAGAAAATCTTCAGCCGATTTATTGTGCAGAGTCAGGATTGGGTCCTGATCGTTTTGAAAGTGAGTTACTTCGAACGGTAAGACAATTGTGGAATTTTGCGGAGCTTTCTGAGTGTGGCGCATGGCGCAATGTCTCAATAGATACGTCGAATCCAAATCATCACCCACCAAAACCTGATTTGAGGAAGATGTCTATACCCATTGGACCAGTTGTTGTTTTTGGAGCAAGCAACTTCCCCTTGGCTTATTCCACCATTGGTGGAGATGCTGCAGCTGCATTGGCTGTAGGTTGTCCCGTCATCGTTAAGGCACATCCCTTGCATGCAGCCACTTCCGATTTTGTTGCAGCATTGGTTGTTCAAGCAGCAGAGGAAACAGGTATGCCGGATGGTGTGTTTTCTCATTTGCACGCGCAAGGTTTTCGCGTTGGAACTGAGCTTGTACAACATCCCTTCGTTAAAGCAGTAGGATTTACAGGAAGTCACGCAGGAGGCAGAGCTCTTTTTGACTTGGCAAATAAAAGAATAGAACCAATACCTGTATTTGCAGAAATGGGAAGTGTAAATCCGGTGTTTGTTTTACCCGAATTTTTGCAGAAAGAAAAAGAGAAAAGTGCGGAAATGCTCGCCAATTCAATGATTTCAGGACTCGGTCAATTTTGTACTAATCCAGGGTTGATCTTTGTGATTGACAATGAAGATTCAGACGAATTTTTGAAGGTGTTGAGCAGTACCTTTTTAAGTAGGGTGTCAAGTACAATGCTTCATTCGAGCATAAAAAATCGGTTTGATCAAGGTAAACTGCAGATGGAAATCCACGGTGCTGAAATGCATCAATCTCTTAGTGATACGTCAGATAACCTTGCTCGTCAAGCTCTTGGAATTATTCGCGCAAAACAATTTATCCAGAATTCCAAGTTTCAAGAGGAGGTATTCGGACCTTTTACCTTGATTGTTCGGTGCGCAGATGTGTATGACTTTGACTCATGTGTAGAAGTGATGTATGGCCAACTTAGCGCAACAATTTTGGGTTCAACAGAACAAATTAGCTTGCATAATCAACTTGTGATCAAGCTTCAGAACAAGGTTGGAAGAATTATCTTCAATGGGGTGCCAACTGGGGTAGATATTGCATCCTCCATGCAGCACGGCGGACCTTATCCTGCATCGACGGACAGTCGATTTGGGGCCGTAGGCATCGACTCCGCCAAGCGTTTTATTCGTCCAGTTGCTTATCAAGACTGTCCTGAACACTTGTTGCCAGAGCCATTGAAAAATGCGAATTTATTGAACATACTTAGACGTGTGAATGGGGTTTGGACCACGGATGCTATTAATTTTTAGTAGGTTTTTTGTGTAACTGATTTCAATTTTCTACATTTGTTACAATTACAAAAAGTAAACTACTCGACATGTCAGAATTCACAGAAGCTTCCAAAAAGAACAATGGACCGTATATCGCTATAATCCTCTTGCTATTGCTGGGTTTGGCTGCGATGGGTTTTATGTGGTCCCGTAAAAACATTCAGTTGAATGCTTGTACTGTCGAAAACACACAGTTGAACGCCGACATGGCTGGCATGAATGAGATGATGCAGGGATACGTTGGGAATATGTCCAACGACCTTAAAACCGATTTCAAAAACATGTTGAAGACCTACGATGCGCTTATTGAAAAGGACAAGTCGAAAGCTGATAGCTTGAACGTGCAGAAGGCCAAGATTCAGGACTTGATTGATCAATTGGATCAAAACAAGAAGTTGACGGCATCGCAGATTTACAAAATGCGCAAGGAAAACGAGACATTGAGAACTATTATGAAAGGGTATGTTCGTCAGATTGACTCGTTGAACACCATGAATTTGAAACTCACATCTGTTTTGGATGAAACAACAACGAAATTGAATTCGACGACACAGGAGCGCGATGATTACAAACAACAGGCAGAAACCAGTGCCGATCAAGTTAAAAAAGGTTCTCGATTACAGGCATTCAATATCAGTTCTGGAGGATATAGAATGAAATTGAACAATCTTCCAGATCCAACAAATCGCGCGAAGCAAGTTGTGCAAATTAAATCTGCCTTCTCATTGTCTGAAAATCCAATTACATCTTCGGGAAAGAAAACGGTATACATGCAGATCATCAATCCTGATGGGAAGGTGATTCAATCCCGAACGAGCAATACTGTTCAAACCGAAAATGGTGTTGTGGCTTATTCAGACAAAAAAGACATTGACTATCAAAATCAACGCATTGACATAGCCATCTATTACGATTTGCGCGGAGAAGAGTTGATCAAAGGGAATTACAAAGTGAAAATCTATTGCGACGGCAATTTGGTTGGATCGGATAGCTTTACACTTAAATAAATAAATAAAAAACAAACAGAATAAATAAATCATCGAAACCACAAAAAAATTATGGTAAACATTTTTATTGCAAATCTGGATTGGGAGATCACTTCCGAAGATTTGCGCACAACATTTTCTGCGTTCGGTCCTGTGACCTATGCACATGTTGTTTTCGATCGTGAATCGAAACGATCAAAGGGCTTCGGCTATGTAGAAATGGAAGAAACGGATCATGCGATTCAAGCCATCAATGCGCTTCATGGCATGGATATCAACGAGCGAAAGCTCGATGTGAAAATTGCTTCTCCAAAAGGGAATCGTCCACCGAAAAAGGAGCCCGAACCAAAGAAAAACCCGGCGTTCAAAAAACCATTTAATAAGGAATTACGCGGGCCAGGCCAACAGGCAACACGAGGTGCTGTGCAATGGCGTGGTGGCCATCAAGGTGGCGGAGCATTCGATAAGCCTAATAGAGACCAATAATTAAATACTATGTCAGAGGCGGTAGACCAAGGCCATGTGCATTACACAGTCGATACAAATGGTATCGCAACAGTAGAATTCGGACATCCCTTGAGCAATTCTTTGCCCGGGAAGATTCTCAATAAATTGGCGCTAACAATTACTGAGCTAGGCAAGAATCGGGAGGTGAAAGTGATTGTACTGACCTCTTCTGGTGAAAAAGCATTTTGCGCAGGAGCAAGTTTTGATGAATTGATTTCGATCAATGACCTCGAAACGGGGAAGAAGTTTTTCTCAGGATTCGCTAGTGTAATAAATGCGTGTCGCAAGGCTCCAAAATTCATTATCGGTCGTGTTCACGGCAAAGCAGTGGGTGGGGGTGTTGGAATGGCTTCCGCGGTGGATTATTGTTTAGCAACAAAAGATGCGGATGTTAAGTTATCTGAATTGGCCGTTGGAATAGGTCCATTTGTAGTTGGTCCTGCTGTTGAACGCAAAATCGGATTGTCTGCCATGAGTGAACTGGCAATCAATGCAACGGAATGGCGATCGGCAGATTGGGCAAAACGGAAAGGCTTGTACACTGAAACCTTTGAGAGCATCGAAGAGATGGATAGTGAAATTGGACGACTAGCCTTGCGTTTGTCGAAGTCTAACCCAGAAGCAATGTCCATGTTGAAAACGGTATTTTGGCAAGGAACGGAGCATTGGGATGACTTATTGGTAGAACGTGCAGGGATGAGCGGTGCACTTGTTCTAAGCGAGTTCACAGTGCAGGCCATTAATTCCTTTAAGAAGAAGTAGAGCAAGCGCATCTCGGGCTTGTTTTGGCCAATTTTTGATTGATTTGAAGTAGCCACGAATTTTCTATTGGCACTCCAAATGAGCCATCATAGGAATTCATTTGGACGTGCTGAGCATTAAAAAATAGATTCTTCAGAATCCTTTCTACTTTTTTTGACAATTCATTTGTTAATAAGTTCAGAAGTTATATCTTTGCACCCCCAAATTGGGGATATTGTCTTATTTAATTAATTGTAGAATTGTGGATACATTAAGTTACAGAACCGTGTCCGGCAACAAGCAAACCGCTAATAAAAAGTGGCTTGTTGTAGACGCCCAAGGTCAGACCGTAGGTCGCCTTGCGAGCAAGGTGGCGAAGATCATCCGTGGAAAACACAAGACGAACTTCACACCACATGCTGACTGTGGAGATAACGTAATTGTTATCAATGCAGAGAAAGTATCTTTCTCAGGAGCGAAATTGGTCGATAAAGAATACGTTCGATACACGGGTTATCCGGGTGGACAGCGTTTCACGACCGCGAAGGAAATGCTTGAAAAGCACCCTGAACGTTTGATAGAGAAAGCAGTTAAAGGGATGTTGCCAAAAAACAAGCTTGGCCGCAGGTTGTACACAAACTTGAAAGTGTATACCGGAACGGATCACAAGCATGAAGCGCAAAAACCCGAATTGTTTAACCTAGATACATTCAACTAATCAGTATGGAAATCATTAATACATTAGGTAGAAGAAAAACATCAGTTGCGCGTGTTTACCTTTCAAAGGGTACGGGCAAGGTGATTGTAAATAAAAGAGATTATAAGGAGTTTTTCCCGATCGCAGTGCTACAAGTAAAAGTGGAGCAACCGTTTGTCATTACAAACACTACAGGTCAATATGACGTAAAAGTGAATGTATTTGGAGGTGGTATCAACGGTCAGGCAGAGGCTATCCGTTTGGGAATCTCTCGCGCACTAGTTGAATTGTCTGAAGAGAACAAGCCGCTTTTGAAAGTGGAAGGACTCATGACGCGTGACCCTCGCATGGTTGAGCGTAAGAAGCCAGGTCAGCCGAAAGCGCGTAAGAAATTCCAGTTCTCGAAACGTTAATCATTTATTTTTCGGTTGTTTAGTATCCAAACCCCAATGCACCCGTCCCATCTTTTGGGATCCCTTCGGCGGTTGAATTACTAATGAATGTAAACAATTTAAAGTATAGAAAAATGTCAAAAGTAAATTTCGAAAGTTTGTTGGAAGCAGGTGTTCATTTTGGACACTTGAAAAGAAAATGGAACCCGGCAATGGCGCCGTATATCTTTGAAGAGAAAAAAGGTATCCACATTATCGACCTTAATAAGACAATAGCACACCTCGATCAGGCATGTGCGGCAATGAAGCAAATTGCGAAGTCGGGTAAAAAAGTTCTTTTCGTTGCAACCAAGAAACAAGCAAAAGAAATCGTTGCGCAAATGGTTACTGAAATCAACATGCCATTCGTAACAGAGCGTTGGTCAGGAGGTATGTTAACAAACTTCCAAACTACACGTAAGTCAATCCGAAAAATGTCGGCAATTGATAAAATGAAAACTGACGGTACATGGGAAACATTGAATAAGCGTGAGCGTTTGTTCAAGACACGTCAGCGTGAAAAACTCGAAAAGAACTTTGGTTCTATCGCAGACATGACGCGTCAGCCAGCAGCTATCTTCATCGTAGATATCTTGAAAGAGCACATCGCTTTGAGCGAAGCGAAACGTTTGAACATCCCAACTTTCGGGATGGTGGATACAAACTCTAACCCTAAATTGGTCGATTTCCCAATTCCTGCAAATGATGATGCGACAAAGTCAATCACCATTGTGATGCAAGCAATCTGTGGAGCAATCAAAGAAGGTTTGGAAGACCGCAAGAATGTTAAAGGCGACAAAGAAGAATCAGAAGGAACAGCTGAAGTAGCAGCGGTTGTAACTGAAAAAGTGACTGAAAAAGTGACTGAAACAGCTGCTGAAGCAACAACTGAAACAGCAGCTGAAACGGCTGCTGAAACAGCAACTGAATCAAACGATTAATCAACAACATTAAATAACATACAACATGGCAATTACAGCTTCTGACGTAAACAAATTGCGTCAACAAACAGGAGCAGGTATGATGGATTGTAAGAACGCATTGGTGGAATCCAATGGTGATTTCGAAACAGCAATCGATATCCTCCGTAAGAAAGGACAAAAAATCGCTGCAAAGCGCGGTGAAAATGATGCTAAAGAAGGTCTTGTTATCGCAGAAGCAACTGAAGATGGTGCATTCGGTGTCATCCTTGCTTTGAACTGCGAAACTGATTTCGTAGCAAAAAATGATGGTTACCGTGCGCTTGTTCAATCTATAGTTGATGTAGCAATGAAGCAACGCCCAGAGTCTGCAGATGCACTCAAAGCGCTTACATTCGATGATCGCTTGACTGTTGACGAGAAAATCACTGAGCAAATCGGTGTAATTGGTGAGAAACTTGACCTTTCGAGTTATGCAACCATCACAGCAGGCAAAGTAGTGGCTTACAACCACCCTGGTAACCAATTGGCGACGCTTGTTGGATTGAACAGTGGTACTGATGTAGCACAAGATGCAGGGAAACAAGTGGCAATGCAAGTTGCAGCAATGAACCCTATTGCTTTAGACAAAGACGGTGTGGATGCACGTACAATCGAACGTGAAATCGAAATCGGAAAAGATTTGGCCATTCAAGAAGGAAAAGCCGAAGAAATGGCAGAAAAGATTGCTTTGGGTCGTTTGTCGAAATTCTTCAAGGAAAATACCTTGTTGAGTCAAGAGTTTATCAAAGACAATAAGCAAACAGTTGAGCAATTTCTCGGATCTACGGAGAAAGGATTGACGATAACCGAATTCAAACGGTTCTCTCTGAGCTAATAGAAAATAAGTTTTGAAAAGGCTATCGGTTTCGGTAGCCTTTTTTCATGCAATGTCGGATTGAAAGGCATAAAAATTACGCGGATGAATTCGTATATTTGTCAGGCAAAAATCAAAAGCGATGAAATATAAAAGAATCTTGCTGAAATTGAGCGGCGAATCCCTGATGGGGGACAAACAGTTTGGGATTGATAATCTTCGACTGAACATTTATGCCTCTCAAATCAAGGAGATTCATGACCTTGGGATTGAAGTAGCTATCGTGGTTGGTGGCGGAAATATCTTCCGTGGTGTTCAAGCTGAAGAGGGCGGAATGGACCGTACTCATGGTGATTACATGGGCATGTTGGCGACGATGATTAATTCTATGGCTTTGCAAGCGGCATTGGAGGCAGCAGGCATACATACGCGTTTGCAATCGGCCATCGAAATGCGTGAAATCGCCGAACCCTATGTGCGCCGCAAAGCAATGCGTCACCTCGAAAAAGGTCGCGTCGTGATTTTTGGTGCTGGAACAGGGAACCCATTCTTTACAACTGATTCAGCGGCCTCTCTTCGTGCCATTGAAATTAATGCTGATGTCATCTTGAAAGGAACACGCGTTGACGGAATTTATACAGCCGATCCAGAGAAAGATCCAACAGCTACAAAATATGATGTCATATCCTTCGATGATGCCTACAATCAAGGGTTAAAGGTAATGGACATGACAGCCTTCACGCTGTGTAAAGAAAATGATTTGCCAATCATCGTTTTTGATATGGACACCCCAGGCAATCTTCTCCGATTGTTGGAAGGGCATGCCGTAGGAACTATTGTAAGGAACTAACTTTATTCACAATACGTTATGACAGAGGAACTTCAAATGATTTATGATGAGTTTAAAAGCTCAAATAACCGTTCAATTTCGCATCTTGACGCAGAATTAACTAAAATCCGTGCTGGTAAAGCTACCCCAGCTATGCTGAGCAGTGTGATGGTGGATTATTACGGATCTCCAACACCTATTCAACAGGTTGCAAACATTACCACAATGGATGCTCGCACGATTACCGTGCAAGCTTGGGAAAAAACAATGCTGAACGAAATTGCGAAGGGTATCATCAATTCAAATCTTGGATTTGCCCCTCAAAACAATGGTGAAATCTTGATCATCTCTGTTCCACCACTTACAGAAGAACGTCGACGTGATCTAGTAAAACGCGCAAAGACTGAAGCTGAAAACGCTAAAGTTGCGGTCAGAAACAACCGTAAAGATGCATTGGATATGGTGAAAGACCTGAAAACAGAGGGTTTATCCGAAGATATGACAAAAGATGCTGAAACGGAGATTCAAAACATCACCAATGGATTTGTCAAGAAAGTAGACGACTTGCTTGAGTTGAAAGAGAAGGACATTATGACTATTTAATAATAGTTACTAATTACGAGTTACGGGTTTCGAGTTACGGGTTAGGTGGCTCCACTGCAGCGGACACGTGAGGTGCGATAGCAGACTAGAAGGCACGAATGACTTAAAAAAATTACGAATTACGAATTATGAATGTTTGGTGAGTCGACACTCAGCAAGAAAAAAATATAAATCCCCTCGTGGAGGGGCAAGGGGTGGTTTACACATGCTTCCTGAGCTATAACGCAGGTGTCAATACCGGAGAAGTTCACTAAAATCCGCTTTTGATATCCGGCCCCAGCGACTTTTTCGCAGTGGAGGTGAGCGAACAAAACCTGAACTAATTCATAATGACCAAAAGTACACTGTGCAATTTAGATAAAACATATACGTGGTTTTAATTGGACTACAATGATTACGAATTACGAATTACGAATTACGAATTATTTTTATGAATAACTAGTCATCGGTAATTAGTCATTAGTAACTAGTCATTTTCGGGAAGTTATCGTATCAAAATCTCCACCCTTCTATTTGCTTGTTCCTCAGCGGCGAATTTCGGATTAAGGTATACAGGGCGAGTGTTGCCATATCCCACAGAAATCATACGATCTTTAGCGATCCCATTGTCAACCAAATATTGCATCACCTTCTTCGCACGCGATTCAGAAAGCTTTTGTGCAGTAAACCCATTTTCTTCACCCGCAGAATTTACATGGCCTTGTATTTCAATGCTCAAGTCGGCATTTAATGCCATAAAGTCCTTCAAACGACGAAGTTTAGTTTCTGATCCAGGCATAAATTCGCTGGTTCCTTGTTTGAATTCTATTTCTTCAATTTGCAGCGATTTCCCTCTGGCTACAGGTTCTAAGTAGATGGTTATTTCTCTCGAAACATCGGCCTGTACATTCAGACTTGTATCCACAAAAAAGTACCCCTCAGCATCACATTGAATATCGATTTTTCCACTGTGATTCACATTAAACAGAAAGTCACTTCCACGATAAAATGCCTTAAGTTCTTTTAATCCAATGACTAAGAAATTTGAGGTAATGGTCTCTTTGGTCACAATGTCCCGAACACGAATCGCCAATGTTGGTCCGAATTCATCACTGCGAGAATCTACTACCTTGGATTCATTTGAATAAGCATGGCTGCCTTTGGGTTTAAACTGAAAATTCATTTTAACAAAGGCCCTAACTTTGTCGACCGTAGTGAGGGCAATCGAAATTTTTGTTCCTGCAGTGACCTCCATTGGATAGAGGTATCCTGTCGATGATTCTTCCCCTAATCCTATTTTTTTTTCAGCTTTTGAATTGATTAAGCGCTTGATTTCCGCTGAGCCCATCGCCAATTCTTGACACATGTCTCCTGCACCTTCCTCGAAAACAACCATTTGTATGTAATTCTGGTCGATTTCAGTTGTCAGTGTTAATGTTCCGCTGTAGTCTGCAATATAGGTTAACCAAATGACATTGAACTTGGACAAATCGGACAGGGAAGGGTAGGCGCCAAACTCATCAAACAATCCTCCATTGCCGGGAAATTGAAGGGTGTAATCGCCAGATTTAAATATATTGATAGCACCCTCGCAATCACCAATTTGATCCAAGTTATTTCGTCTTCCTTGTGCACTTGATAAAAGTGACACCAAAAAAATCAGTGCTGTAAGTAAATATTTTCCCATACGATTTTCTCAAATGTATGAAAAACAACATTCATTCACCAATTTTATAAGCGAAATAACTAGAGATTCTTGATGAAAGACAAGCGTTTTGTGTTAATTCTGTCTACATGAACAGCTTGAGTGTGCCCTTCGAGGAAACCCGCAATATCAATTGATCGCGTGCAGGATAGATTCCCGTTAGCAATAATGATTGTACTGATGCTTTTAACTTGACTCCCTCAGCTATGCTTGTATTCAATTGTTCTTCCAACATTTTTTTCATTTGTTCCATTTGAGGTTTTAAATCAAAGGTGGAACTCGCACGCATCATTTCTGTAATTTTATCGCTAAACAACCATTTTGCAGATTTGAGTAAGGCACTTTTCGTGCGGAGATCAAATTGTAAGTCGGGGAAAGAAATGACTTGTTTTTCGGTGTCAAATGTAGGTGTGCCTGTGAGGTACAACACGCCTTTTTTCTTTCCTGAGAAGGTTACCTCAATGTTCAATTGATTTTTGTTGGCGCCATAGACTTTGACTTGGTCGAAGATGACTTCATTGTTTTTAATCATCACCTTTTGTCCTTTTATTTCACGGGTAAAGATTGCGCTTAATGAGTCATAATTTGAGATAATATCTAACGAAATATCAAAGCCGTCTGAATTTTTGTGGCTAGATAATTTAGGCAATACTGTTGATTTCGTTTCGTTAGGTACTGCACTCAAAACTTTAGGTTTAGCCGTCAAATGCAAATCAACCATCGCATCTTTTCCATCAAAACGCACCTTTCCGAGCGAAATGCTTGTAGGTGTTAACATTAAATACCCATAACCATTCATCGATAAAGGATCACAAAGCGATTTCCAAGCGTCTTCGATACTTGAACGAATATCGATGCCGGCGATTTGTTTGTCAATGTCATTTTCGAGGTCTTTTAATACCTTGGTTACCTCTTTTCGCAAAAGGGAGGTTGCATCGTATTTGAATACTGTAATTTCACAGGCATCTGGTGTTTCAAATTTCTTCAATGTGGTATTGGATTTAAACTTGTAGTCAGGTGTAATCGAGAATGTCGTTGTGTAGCCGACTGTAACTTTACGCATTGGTTCGCCAACTCCACAACTAGCGTACACACGAGGAATAATGCAATTTCCTTTATCATTGAATAGTGAGGTGCATTCCGGGCAATAATTAATTTTCAATAAATATTTCCCATCGACTTCGAAATTTAACTCGGTACCTGAAGCTTTAAATTCAATGGGGGATCGATCGAATTTGTACGAATAACTCACCCCGTCGCATTGTTCAAAATTGTCTTTAAAGGTCTTTGGCAACGACTTTTCGGTCATAGTCAGATAGGGCCTTAAATCGATTTTAATGGGTATGCTTATAGAAGATTCTTCTTGTTCTGGTATTGGTAGGTCGTCGACAACTGTATCGGGTGCTTGAGGGGCAATTGATCCACATGAACTTAAACCGAAAATAGCCAACAAGGCCAAGATGTAAATGGAACGCACAGCAGGATGTGTTTTAGTAAGTTTTAAAAATAAACGCATGTAAATTTACCTATATTTGATTTACATTACCACCATCACGTGCATGAAAAATAGACTTTTGTTATTGATTGTTAGTATGCTTTTGCTTGCGTCATGCGTGAAGCAACGTTCATGCGTGTGTACTTCAACACACTTGGATATTGCTGAATATTATTTTTCAGAAACGATTTTTTATACCGCAACGAAAAAGTCAGCATTGGAAAATTGCGCAGCGAATGAAGACACCGTTGGACCTGTGGTTACTTCTTGTGAGTTGAAATAAACGTTAACCTAGAGTCCTGTCATGAATTCTTTTGAAGTGTATTTTTTGTCGAATGGATTTTCATGGTGCTCATCCCGATTGTTTCCGTATCTCACCGTTGTTGTTTTTGGTGCGCTGATCGCCTTTCTGTTGGTAAGGATGTTTCGTCTTAAGGCCCATGTCAAGTTGCTTTTTGTAGTGAGTGTTCCACTCGTAGTTCTTTCCTTCTATTTCGCGATGTTCCCCATATACCAAGGAGATTTCAGCAATGACAAACAAGGAATACGGCGCAATGCTGAGATGGATGAATTGAAGTCGAATCGTTTGGTTGTGTTAAGTTTACCAGGGTGTCCGTATTGTTTGGAGTCCATGGAGCGCATGCGAATTGTCAAACAAAGACACCCAAACATTACCATCGAATACAAGGTGTGCCATGGAGACAGCGCCTCTTTGATTTGGTTTGAAAAGTACGGAAAAAAGGATTTTGACTATTCGATTGCTTCGAATGTAGAAATGACCAGCAAATTGGCCCAAGGACTCTATCCAACCTATGTTTTACCCAACAAATCTTTCGTGAAGGTGTGGTCAGTGGATCAGTTCGGCATGTCGGCAATCGATGAAGTAGAGGAGTCACTTTCCAAATAGGAGGAAGCATATCACTTTACTTTCTTGTGGGTTTCAAGATGGCCTTCTGAACAACGGTTGTCGAATATGAGGTTATGGTCGTTGGAGTTTCTTGAGCGAGAAAGGATTCTTTTTTATTCCATTTGGGTAGGCAAGTCAATTCAAAAAGAACTTTCTTCTTATCTTTTCTCAATGTCACGGTAAAGTACATCTCGTCGGATTCATAAAACTCATACAAACACCCATCTATGAGCGTCATATTGATCACGATTCCGTTCTTTTCATCGGTCTGAAGTTGACCACCCTGAAGCCGTTGAATCTCATAATCCTTTGACATGGAACCCAAGGTCAGACTATTGTAGGTCATCTGGTAGGTCCAAATCGAATCCTTTTTAACTTCCTGAATATCAAGTGTAACTTGAACCGTATTGGAGGTGTTCTTCCCTTGATTGATGAGCAACATTTCACCAGCAAATGTGCCAATGAAATCCTCTATTCCAATGTTTTGGGATTTGCCAAAGAAAGAAGTACAGCCAATAAAAACAACGAGAAAAAACCGAAGCATCTTAGTTATTCAATGAATCAATCAATTGGTTGAATGTTTCACTTGGACGCATCGCAGATTCTAACGTTGAACTGTTTGGATGGTAATAACCGCCCAAATCGATTGCTTTTCCTTGGGATTGATTCAATTGTTCAATGATCTTTCCTTCATTCGCTGAAAGTGCTTCAGCAATTCCTTTAAAATGTGCGCTCAATACAGCATCTTCGGATTGATTGGCTAAAGCTTCTGCCCAATATTGCGTAAGGTAGAAATGACTTCCGCGGTTGTCGAGTTGACCCACTTTTCGCTCTGGTGATTTTTCGTTGTCGAGCAATTTGCCGGTTGCTTCATCAAGCGTTGTGGCGAGCACTTGCGCTTTTTTATTTCCAGTCGTCACCGCCAAATGTTCAAGTGATGCTGCTAAAGCAAGGAACTCACCCAATGAATCCCAACGTAAGTGGCCTTCCTGAATAAATTGCTCCACATGCTTTGGCGCAGACCCACCAGCGCCAGTTTCAAACAAGCCTCCTCCATTCATCAATGGAACGATAGAAAGCATCTTCGCACT
>JBILBT010000264.1:0-4321 GCA_044353545.1 Crocinitomicaceae bacterium
GCCTCACCTCCTTGTCGCTGGATCTACGGGACAAGGTAAATCTGTAGGCTTAAATGCCATACTCATTTCGATGCTCTACAAAAAGCATCCGGCACAAGTAAAATTTGTCTTGGTCGATCCTAAAAAGGTGGAATTGACACTGTTCAACAGGATTGAACGCCATTATTTAGCGAAACTTCCAGGAGAAGAGGATGCCATCATTACCGATGTAACTAAGGTGGTAAACACCTTAAATTCGCTTTGCATCGAAATGGATGACCGCTATGAATTGCTCAAGGATGCAAGTGTTCGGACGATTAAAGAATACAATACGAAATTTATTGCCCGAAAATTAAATCCCGAAAAAGGACACCGCTACTTGCCTTACATCGTTGTTTTAATTGATGAGTTTGCCGACTTGATCATGACGGCGGGGAAAGAGGTAGAACATCCGATTGCCAGAATCGCGCAGCTCGCTCGAGCGATTGGAATTCACCTGATCGTAGCGACTCAAAGGCCTTCAGTCAATGTCATCACAGGTATGATTAAAGCGAATTTTCCAGCGCGCATTGCCTTCAGAGTATTGTCTAAAATCGATTCACGCACCATTCTAGATGCCTCAGGGGCGGATCAATTGATTGGACGTGGAGATATGCTCATCTCCAACGGGTCTGAATTAATCCGTCTTCAATGTGGCTTCGTAGATACGCCTGAAGTTGAAGCAATTTGTGCTTTTATTGGTGAACAAAGAGCCTACCCAGAGGCCTTGTTGCTGCCTGAATATGTAGGCGAAGGTGGTGATGGCGGAAGTGATATTGATATGAACGAAATCGACAACATGTTTGCGGATGCCGCACGTATCGTCGTGATCAATCAACAGGGCTCCGCGAGCTTGCTGCAACGAAAACTTAAGCTTGGTTACAACCGTGCGGGTCGAATCGTTGATCAACTCGAAGGAATGGGTATCATTGGTCCTTTTCAAGGAAGTAAAGCACGTGAAGTATTGTACAATGACATTGAAGCATTGGATGAGTTTCTGCGATCGAGGGGAATAATTTAGCCCTTACCGACGCCTATTTCATTAGAATCAGTAGTTTTGATGCTCAATGCTGATTCCTATGCGTACACTTATTGTTCTCTTCACTGCCATTCTTTTTGGCCAATCATCAACGGCTCAACTCAAAAGTCCTGAAGCATTTTTAGGATTTCCTCTTGGTGACCATTTCAATGACCACCATACTGTTGTGGCTTATTTCGAGCAGTTGGAATTGAATTCGAATGGAGGACTTATTCTGGAAGAATATGGTCGGACAAATGAGAACAGACCATTGGTGGTGGCTTATATTTCCACTCCTGAGAACCTCAAACGGATCGAAGAAATTAAAAAAGCCCATAGCTCACTCGATAAGAATGAGAACATCGCTATCGTATGGATGAGTTACAACGTTCATGGCAACGAAAGTTCAGGCACGGAAGCAGCAATGCGAACAGCTCATGAGCTCCTCACTCAACATCAAGATTGGTTGAAAAACACCCTAGTCATCATGGATCCATGTATCAATCCAGATGGTAGAGATCGCTATGTTCACTGGTACAACCAGGTTGCAAATTTCACACCTAACCCTGATCCATCGGCTGCAGAACATGATGAGCCTTGGCCAAGCGGGCGACCAAATCACTACATGTTCGATTTGAACAGAGACTGGGCATGGTTAACCCAAGTTGAATCACAACAACGCATCAAATTGTACAACCAATGGTTGCCTCACGTGCATGCTGATTTTCACGAGCAAGGCATCAATGACCCCTATTATTTTGCCCCAGCCGCTGAACCTTACCATGAAGTAATTACAGACTGGCAACGTGAATTCCAAAATGGACTTGGTAGAAATCATGCCACTTATTTTGACAAACAAGGATGGTTCTACTTTACACGTGAAATCTTTGACCTTCTTTACCCAAGTTATGGCGACACCTACCCTACGTTTAACGGCGCTGTGGGAATGACCTATGAACAAGCGGGAAATGGTCGCGCAGGCCTAGCCATTCAAACCAACGATGGAGATACGCTGAAACTTTCTGACCGCATTGCTCATCACCACACCACAGGAATTTCAACTGTGCAGTATTCATCGCTAAAGTCAAAAGAATTGATACAATCGTTCAATGATTTTCTAACGAAAAAAAATTACAAATACAAAAGCTACATTGTCGGCGGGAATCATGACAATGTTCTTGCTCTAAAGAAACTGCTTGATGCTCACGACATTTCCTATTCATTTGGAACAGGCCAAACTACCGTTAAAGGATTCGACTACATCAAAAATGGTCCTGGGTCAATGATCCCCGGAATGAATCACCTCATCATACATACCGATCAGGCCAAAGGAACATTCGTCAATGTGCTTTTTGAACCAAAAACGGCCCTATCTGATTCATTGACCTATGATATTACAGCGTGGTCACTCCCATACGCTTACGGTCTCGAAGCCATTGCCTCAGAAACAAAGGTTCAAGGCGTTAAGGCAACACCGATTTTCACACCAAACACGTCTGACAAGGACGCCTATGCCTACCTTACGGATTGGAACAGCATGCGGGATGCCAGATTCCTGGTTGATCTCATTCAAAAAGGTATACGTGTTCGATTTGCTGAAAATCCATTTACCTTGAATGGAAAGGAATATGCGCGAGGAACACTGATTATTGCTAAAGGTGATAACTCCTCCAAATTATTCACTGAAACATTGATTTCTGTTGCTAATTCACACGAAAAATACCTCACAGCAACCCGAACTGGAATGGTTGACAAAGGCAATGATTTTGGCTCTTCCTATGTAAAGATGATTCAGGTGCCGAAAGTAGCCATGATTTTTGGCGATGCAACATCTTCATTAAGCGCTGGCGAAACATGGCATTTTTTCGAAAAAGAGCTCAACTTGCCAATTACCCAAATTCATCCCAATGTATTGGATGCGCAGCAACTCGCTCAATTCAACGTGTTGATTGTTCCAGAAGGCGATGCATCAATATTTATGGATGAGGATACAAAAACAACCCTTCAAACATGGATTTCAAATGGCGGAAAATTGATTGCGATAGGCGCGTCGGCTGCTGGCTTTACCTCTGATCAAGGGTATGCATTAAAAGTGAAAAGCATCGATGAAAGCAAAGAAGGCGATGCCGAAGAGGTGCACGAACACCCACACATCAAGTACAACGAACAAGAACGTGAATACATCAAGCAGACCATAACAGGAGCCATCTTCCGTTGCACTGTGGATCATACCAATCCTTTGGCATTTGGCTATACTGGTGATTACTTCACCTTGAAACTGAGTGCAGATGGATATTCATGTTTTGATGGCGCTGCAAACGTAGTTACCCTTCCTGAAAAGCCCGAACTTATCGCTGGATTTGCAGGATGCGAAGCATTAAAAAATCAGCCAAAAACACTGGTTATTGGTCAAGAGAATATTGGGAACGGATGTATCATTTATATGATCGACAACCCATTGTTCCGAGGATTCTGGGAAAATGGAAAACTTTTCATGGCGAATGCCATTTTCTTGAGCAATCAGTAATTAGCGCTTATTTCTTTGGGATTGAAACACATTGATGTTAAATCCTAATCCTGCAGTGAAAAGCACTTCACCGAGATATGCCGAACCTGAATTCAAGCCGCGGTAATGGGTGTGTGTATAGGCAACATCAGCATAGAAATTAAAGTACTTCCAAACGAAAAAGGTTGAACCAACATGCAAAGCAGCTGATGGACACGGTTTCACCAATGGATTTGCTTGAACACTGCCCGCCGGTTTTATGACGGCCATTCCTGGTTGAAAACCAATGTGCATGTCCCAGTTATTTTTGTTGAAATGATAAAACGCACCGAAGTATACACTCAGATTCCGTCCGTAGCGCCACGTTTCCTGAGCTGCCTTTGATTGACCATCTACATACCACAACACATCACCTCTGAAACTCAACTTGCGACTCGTATACACTTCAGAAAAACCTGAAAAATAGACGTTTCGCATGGACTGTCCGACCATACGGCCTGGAGTTATACTTCCCGTAGCTTTTATCAAGCCAGGACCGATGAGATCTTGAGAAAATGAAGTACCCATAACAAACATGCATGTAGCAATAACGAATCCTCTTACCATAAGTCTGCAATTTTGTAATTGATACTCGCATTAAAGAGCAAATGACCTTCTAATGTACCCCCTTTCTCTTCGTGAAAAACTACCTGACCATCGATATATTCTTCATGAATATCAGTTCCTAAATGGATCATGTATTGTCCGACCAAGGAGAGGTCAAGCCGTTCTGTGAGGTT
>JBILBT010000265.1:0-4307 GCA_044353545.1 Crocinitomicaceae bacterium
CATCGTATTTGTAGGTGTTAATCATGTGGTTGTCACAAAACGAAGAAGGATTTTCGGTGTACTTGTAAGGCAAGTCGCGAGAACCCAACCAGGTCATGTAGCTTTTGATTCCCACAGATTTTAGCATGCTGTAAATCAAGGCGGCCATGTCTTTGCAATCGCCGTATCGCTTTTTAATGATGGCAGAAGGTTGACGTGGGATGAAACCATTTACTCCTTCCTCAAAGGCGATGTATTTGATGTTGTTTTGAATCCAATAATAGATGGCTTTTACTTTTTCAGGTTCACTGCTGATCCTGCGAGTGAGCGAATCTGACATGCGGCGAATTTCTTCGGATGGCACTTCATTGATGACTTCTTGAATGTTGGTGTAATACCAGGCGTACAAATCATCCAAATCATCAACGACGTCAACTCGGCTATTTTTGGTGGTGTAATGGCCTACTTGACCGATCAAATGTGGTGTGAAATAACTGATGTTCGGCGCTCCATCTTCGAACTTCATGGCCGGAGGATTCTGCACAGAATATACTGTCGTACGCATGTTTTTCTTAAGGATTTCCTCCTTTTTTACACCAATTTTTTCTGTGAAATAGGTATGGATGTTTGTGTGAATGGACGTATCTTCCTCGATACGGAAAATGGATTCTTCGATGGGACAAAACGTGGAAAAATAAAAGGCGAATGGGAATCGTATTTCTTTCGTCACCGTGGTATAATCCAACACTCTCAATGCTCCGGGCTCTAGGCGAGGGAATAGCAGTGTTGTTTCTTTGTTGTCATCGTGAAAAATCCCGGGATCTGTCTCCGCATCGCGTGTGGAAATATTGGTTACCTGCACTTTCTTCGTTCCACTTTCAGCTGGAACCATGACGTAGGCCTCATTGATTTTTAGTTCCTCAAAGCTTGAATGTCCAATCGCTTCTTCCGATAAATACTGTCCGCCATTTTGGTCAAGAATGAGGTATTCCTCATGAATGTGTTCAACCACACGAAGCTCACCCTTCACATTTTGGATCTGGACAACTTTGGAATCTTTCAATAAAATGACTTGCTCAGTAGGATATTTACTGCGGTATGTATCCAATGTTGCCTTATCCTGTGAAAAAACAACGGGTGCCAATCCAAAGACCAGCGCGATGCATGCATTAATTTTTAGTGACCGATATAATTTCGCCATCGTAATACTCAATTGTTAAGATCAATTTTCCTTCAACGCTGTATTCTTTATAAGAGCCATGCGCCACTCCCAATACGAACTGCTGCTCAGAATGTATCTTCCCAGTCGGATAATAAAGTTTCTCGATGCCAACTTTTTCTCCTTTGTCGAACATCACATCGGCCATGACTTTTCCATCCATGTAGTAATTGATCGATCTTCCGTGGTTCTCGTCGTACATGAAGTTTTCGTTTTCGAACATCTGACCATTTTCATAATAGCTGATGTACGGACCTTCCAACATGCCATTTACGCGTTTGCAACGAAGTGCTGGTTTACCATTTTTGTGGTAGGTAACCATCGTATCTGCTTCTTTAGTAAACGGAATGAAGTTGACAGCTTTGCCATCCGTTCCTAAATAGGAATAGCTTTCGATCACTCCTTGGTTATACATTCGGATGAGCATGACACTTCCATCGGGTGTGTATGAAGTTGCTTTGCCGTGGCGATCACCATCCAATGAAGTCCCTTCCAATTTTACTTTCCCATTTTCATGGTAAATTTTAAATTCCCCTTGCTGAGTGCCTTCAGAGAATGTAGTTGTGTATTTTAACTTCCCATTGGAATGGTATTCCGTGTTTAAACCGTCCATTTCACCATTCACATAGATTGCTTCTTCAGAAAGTTTGCCATTGGTATAGTACCATTTCCATGGACCTGTGCGAACACCATTCTCATAAGTCCCGCGTGTTAAGATCATACCATTAGGACCATAAACAGTCATGACTCCATTGTTGTCACCATTCTTGAATGTTGATGTATAATTCACATAACTATTGGATGGATCTTTCAAACTCACTTCGCCGTGGTACTCACCTAAGCGGTCTTTCACAAGACCATTGGTATCCTTGTAGATGTGTAGAATTTCTAATCCATTGTCGTATTCCTGAATGTACTCAACTTTCCCATTGATGTAAAATGTGCGCTGAATGCCATGCAATTCACCGTCTAGGTAGTAATATTCATTCTCTGTTGTGCCATCTGAATAATATTCGTACCACTCACGGTCTAAGTCGTCATTGATATAAAAACCTTCTTCGATGAGGTCGCCAAACACGGAATATTCCATGTACACCCCATTTTTCATTCCATCAGCGAATTCGATGTGCTTGTGTATTTTGCCGTTGGCATAGTACGTAAATAAGGTATCAGAAACCTCTCCATCTACATATTTTTCGGTCTTGCTTAAATTGCCATACTCATCGTAGTATTTCCAAAGTCCTTCTTTTTTGTTTCCGTCATATTTTCCTGTGATGTTGACCTTTCCATCTGGATAATTCATTTGGTAGTTCAACTTTTTTCCTTTGCGTTCAGCAAGTACCGACATGTTTCCTTTCTTGTCGTAAAAACGAATTTCTTTGATTTCACCAGAAACAAATTCAGTCTCATGGTATTTTTTGCCGTCGATGTCGTAGAGCGTTCCTTTGCCATTTTTACGTCCACTTTCATCCAAAGTCACCGTATTTTCAACGGTTCCATTTGTGTAGTAGTAATTCAATTCTCCAACAGAAACTCCTTTTTTGTACGTTCCTTTTTCGCTAAGTTTTCCATTTGGAAAGAATTCTTCGTAAGGGCCATCGTAGTTGTCATCTTTTACGATGTATGTCGATTGAACACTTCCGTCTGCATAATAATTGGTTCGTTTTCCTTGTTGAATATCATTTACATAGGTGTATTCTGATTCTATTTTCCCGTTTCGGTGGTAGTTTTTGAATTCGCCATTTGCCTTACCCAGGGAATAGTTTCCAATGAAGCGAATTTTTCCGTTCGGAAAATAAGCGATGTCTTGGCCGTGACGTTTACCATCTTTAACGGCGATCGTCTCTTTAAGTGACCCATCACGGTAATACATCACTAAGGTGTCGATGAGTGTTTCGTCTAGGGTTGTGGAACGCTCCATGCGCTCTCCTGAGTAATAGAACAGCTCTTCAACACGGCGAGAACCTTCCTGATCCATGAAACTTAATTTCTTGTAGATTTTATCGTTGGTTGAATTGAAAAATTCAAAAGTTCCAACAGGAATTCCATGTTCGAAGTGCGCTTTTAGCATGAGCGCGCCATTGTCGTGGTAGTAATAGTAATTTCCTTGTGGTTGTTCTTCAGCATCCAATGGTCCGTAATGACTGAGTCTAGAGTCTTCATAAACCATGTACATTTTCTCAACTTTCCCTTCGTAGGTAAAATATTGATTTGATATTGTTGCATTGTAAACGGGACGGAACCAATCGATGAATTCTTTAATTGGGTTTATTTTCGCCTTAATTTTTTTCTGAACACTTTCAGATTCACTTGAAAGAAGGCTCAACAGGATGAGGTAGTCCAATTTACCTTCTTTCAAAACCTGCTGATAAACGGGTAGATAAATTTGATTGAAAAAATCTTGATCATCGGCATTATAGATCGAATTGCTGAGTACAAAATGCAATTGTTTTCCATAAGAGGTCGGTACAGAAAGTTTTACTTTGTATTTTTTGTCGAGTGCCACTTGGTTTTTGTACAGCAAGTTGATGGCTTCGAAAGGATTGGTTTCAGAAAACTTAATTCCTTTAGGTTCCGCGTTAAATGTTCCATCGGCAATTTCATCGATAAAATTCATCACACTTCCAGCGCGTTCACTTGTTGGATCGAGCACAAAGTACGTGATCAAGGCCATTGTTGCTTCCGCAAAATGTTCCTCGTGAGCTGCCATGATCCCCAATCTTAAATGGCCTGGCGCGAAATAGACATTGCGCTGGATGCATGCCTTGAAATCTTCGAATGCTTGTTGGTAGTTTCGATATCCTTCGTATGTCAGTCCTCTGTTGTAATACAGACGGAAGTCCATGGGAAACTTTGAAATTCCCTCAGTATACATTTCCAATGCCTTTAAGGTATCACCTCCACGCTTGTAGGCCAGACCAAGGTTCGAATATACATCTTGTTCAAAATCGAAACGAATCTCTTCATCAATTAGAGCGCGCAATACTTTTTTTGCATTGTCAAATTGTTCCAATTCAAGGTAGCAAGTCCCCATTTCGTAGCGTGCGACAGCATAATTTGTGTCGTTGACGCTTACCTTTGAATATTCTTCAATGGCTTTTTCGTATTC
>JBILBT010000266.1:0-4299 GCA_044353545.1 Crocinitomicaceae bacterium
GCAGCATGGTCCACCTCTTCCCATTCCGAACAGAGAAGTTAAGCCTGCTTGCGCTGATGGTACTGCCCTTTTGAGGGTGGGAGAGTAAGTCGATGCCACTTTTAAGGAAGCCCCTTCAGCAATGAAGGGGCTTTTTTTGTTTTATACCCCTCCCAGCCTCAAAAAGGGCACCAAGTAATTAATGCGGTGATGGTGCTGTCCGTCAGCTGACGGATGGGAGAGTAAGTCGATGCCACTTTTAAGGAAGCCCCTTCAGCAATGAAGGGGCTTTTTTGTTTTATACCCCTCCCATCCTCTAAAGGGCACTATGCAATATTTAATCCCTCGAATAACGGTGAACAACCTACACCTGTTCTCAGTCTTCACGAGCAAAGCTCGCTCTGGTACTGTCCGGTTCCGTCGGTTGTCGGACACGCACCTGACGGATGGGAACTCTTCGATCTCGTGCTTTTGCAGATTCTTAAGCAATCATCCTTGCACATTTCCCATTTTTCACCTTCCACGCAACGTTTATTCGTATTTTTAGGTCTACCAATAACAAATACCAAAAACTACCTTGATGAAAAATCTATTAATTGTCATTCTGCTTTCGATTCTTTGCAATTTCACCTTCGGACAAGGATCTATTTCACTACAGTGCCCAACGCAAACATCCTATTGCGATTCCTCAGTAGCGAATTGCGATAGCATGCTGAACTTGGCTTTCTACAATGTGGCTTTACCAAGTTTTCCTACTGGTGACTTGAATTTTGTTTACTCCAATAGTGTTTCGGGAAGCTACGCTTTGACCATGTCCATCAATTGGGGTGATGGAACAACAACATCGCATCAAGGTAGCGGTTCGACTGTAAATGGTGCCATGCAGGTTTCAATCATACCAGCCACAGAACATATTTATCAAAACGCTGGATCTTTCCCAATAGTTATATCCTACAGCATCAGTGGCGGTCCAATTTCAATCATTAATCACACCTACAACCATGTTCAATGTGGATTGCAATACGTACCAACCACAGGTTCAAATAGCATCAATTGTGGTGTGAACTCAATGATTTATGATGCTGGTGGCAATTGGGGGACATATCAGAACAATAGTTCGGGGTATACTGTTTTGAACAGCTCAGGCAATAGCCAAATCCAGATTAATGGAACATATACACAACTCGAAACGAATTACGATTCCTTGAAAATTTTTGCAGGTGCAGGTACCTCAGGTCAATTGCTCTATGCGTACAACGGTTCAAATGGCGGAACAATCACACCTTTTACAAGTGCACCTGGTCAACCGATCACAGTTCAATTGAAATCAGATGCAATTGTGCAAGGGTCGGGCTTTGAATTACAGGCCATTTATTCTGGTTCTTGTGGATCTACGAATGCATTCTATTTCTTCACTTCTGTAGATTGCAATGGAGATGGCATCGCTGATTCCACCTTAAATAGTGGCCTATATGTTCATCTGAACAACGCATCAAATTCATATTCTGGTACTGTCGTGAATGGTAACTTAGTCATTCAAAATATGGCGCCAGGAACCTATTCTGTATCAATTGATCCAGGGTGGCTGGCAGCATATGGGTTTGTTTTAAATACACTAACTCCCCCTCAGGCGATTGTTGCCAATGGCGGTGCATTTACGTATTCTGTAGTGCTTGGATGCGCACCATCTGCTACAGTGCAGTGCGTGAGTGGAATTGTTTTCTGTGATACAAACAATGATGGCATCTATAATAATGGTGAACCACCAGTCTATAATGCAGCTGTCAATGTGAATTACAACGGGGTCAATTATATCGCATATACATCTCTATCAGGCGCTTACAATTTAACCTATACCGGAATTACAGGTGATTCGATTGAAGTGTCTGTAAATTCAAACTGGATGAACAATTCCGGATGTTCTTCGAATGCACCAACTTCTGTGATTGCAACAAGTCAAGGATGTAATCTTGGAATACCCCCGACACCAGTGAACTTCGCGATGAACTGTACGTCTGGATTGCCAAACAATTGTTACGCTGGATATGTGTTTTGTGACGTGAATAACAATGGGGTAATGAATGCAGGTGAATCTCCGATTCCTTTTGCACCTGTTTACATAGGAAATGGGACGAGCGGAAATACCAATGTAATTGTTTATACGGATTCAACAGGCTACTTCTCCTACTGTGGACAATTCAACAGTTCGAATACTGTAACTGCATGGTTAAATGGACAATGGCTGGGTTACCAAGGGTATACAGCAAACAATACCGTTTTAACATTGGTAGGCTCTTCCGGAAATCCTTCACCAGGATATTTTGCTGTAAATTGTGGTGGAACTGGATGTGCTGATTTATGGACAACAGTTACACCATGGATTGGGTACTATCAAAATTCAACAGCATACATCCGTTTAAATTGGGGGAACTATGGTCCATATGCGCCTGGATCTTATGTGCTGACATTTACGTTCCCTTCTGGCGTAACACCGATTCTTAGCTCAATTCAAAATCCGGGATACACCATCAATGGAAATACGATTACTTGGAATTTGAATTCATCATCTGCCAGTTTTTCGATGAATGATGTGATTAATTTTAGCGTTCCTGGTGGTTTGTTGAATGGTGCTCTGCATTACTTTACATCATCCATTGCCCCTGTAGGTCAAACAGATTGCAGTGACGCGAACAACGTTGGATCGCTCCTACAAATTCTTGGCAACAGCTACGATCCAAATGACAAAACTGTTCAACGCTCAGAAATGTACACTAACTCACCTTTGCCCGTGGACTATTTAGAGGCCAATGTGCTGGACGATTTGGTATACACGATTCGTTTTCAAAACACAGGCACAGCACCGGCTCAAAATATCTACATACTAGATACTTTGAGTAGCTATTTGGATTGGTCTACCTTTGATCTCATCGAATCGACTCATGCAATGCAAGTGGTCAATTTGGGTAACGGTCAAATGCGCTTTGATTTCCCACAAATCTGGCTCGCAGATTCAACGACAAATGAACCTGAAAGTCATGGACATCTTGTGTACAGAATCCGCGAAAATTCTGGATGTATTCCAGGAACTGAAATTGAAAACACAGCGCACATTTTCTTTGATTGGAACGAAGCCATCGTGACCAATACCACCTATAACATCAATGAATTGTTTGAAGGCCTTTTTGACCAATCGACACTTAACCTAACTGTTTATCCAAATCCAACATCGAATGTGGTCAATCTTGAACTAAAAGGTGAATTTGAGTATAGAGTGTGCGATCTAGAGGGACGAAATATTCTTTTTGGTTCAGCTACCAACACGGTTCAATTGCAAATGGGGCATTTGAATTCAGGAGTTTATATGCTCAATGTGCATACTTCTTCAGGTCAAAAGACACTTCGAATTGTTAAAGTGAATTAACGAGGAGTTAGCGATTGTATTCTTTTTTATCGTTAGTACAAAGTCTAAGTTCTTAATTCGTAGGATGTTAAATTCATCACCATTGTACGGCATAAAATCTACCATTTTTAATCCTTAATTCTTCATTTATCTCGTCATTGGTAATTCTTCATTTTTAACTCTTCATTTTTAATTCTTCATTTATACCTTTCACGGAATTGCCTTATAATTAAGCACCCATCGACTATCCTGAACATCACTGAGGATTTTCCAAAAGTTGGTGTCTATAAAATAATCGGCATCAATATTCCGAACATTATACTCTTCAAAAAGGTATTTCTCTTGTAAATCGGATGGACGGTAAGTTTCATTACTCCATCCTATTCCATTCACGGTATTGAATGGATATCGTGCAAAGCGCAGTTTCCAAAGTGAATCGCAAGGCACACAATAATCGGTTTCTTTTAACGAAAATGAATCGGTATGTATGCCAATCATAAGATTTCGTTCTTGAAAATAATTTCTTCGTTGTGGATTGTAAATGCTAGGCCATTTTCCTGAGGCTATGTAAACAAACTCTCGTTGCGTAAGAATCTTGCGCTGAGACAATGTTCTGCCGTTGTCCAAAAAACATACAAAAGTGGTCAAACCAGAATTCGCTTGAATGGCGACACGCACCCCAAAAACTGCCCTTACAGGCTCCGGACGATTCGCGGAACTTGCAATAAACCAACAGAGGAAAAATAATATATAGCGCATGGTTCGAACGCTTCAAATGTACAATTATTTCTGACGGAATAGACGCCAAACAAGGCCTATTGCTATGCAAATACACACCAAAAACGGCCACCAAGAATCAGAAAGAAAAAATGAAACTAGTAAAGCGGGGATGAGAAAGATGGCTAACAAATGAAATTTGC
>JBILBT010000054.1:0-13379 GCA_044353545.1 Crocinitomicaceae bacterium
CACCCATGTATTTACTGCCGCGAATGTGTGCTACCGCATAGACAAATCCACGGTCGAGCAGACTTAAACGGGTTGCGCTAAATACATCCGGCAGGGTATAGCCATACGAACCATAGCCATAAAGTAAACATGGTGCTTTCGAGAGGTCAGTCCCTTTTTTGTAAACGATCGAAACTGGAATTTTTGTCCCGTCATTCGCTAAAGCCCAAACACGCTTGGATTCATAGTTGTCAGGCGTGAAGGATTTGTCCAACAAGGTGCGTTGAAACCAAACGGCTTTCGTTCCATTGGCCAAATCGTACTGATACACCGTTGCAGGTGTCGTGAGCGAATTGTAGTTGAAAAAGAGTTTATCCGCAGCATAATCGTCATTCAAGCCCAAACCTGTAAAATAGGTTTCTTCGTTGAAGAGAATTGTTTTCGATTCGTTCGATTGCAGATTCGTGGTGATGATTTTTCGAAGTCCATTGGTGCGCACTTCGCTCACCATGTAATTCTTCAAGACCAGCAATCCTTCCAACAAAACATCCGCAGCGTGGGGAATTATGACCTTACACTCATAGATATTACTTGGAATATCCGCGCTAAAAACAACCTTGCGATTTTTCGCATCCTTGTTTGACAGGATATAAAATCCCGATTCGTGGTGATCTACTTCATACAAATGGTCCTTCTCACGCTTTAAGAATGTTTTGGGTGCTTCTGTCGGATGGTTTGCATCAATCAACTGCAACTCTGACGTGGTTGAGCTAAAGCTGTAAATGAAGATGAATTTGTTAGTCAATGATTTCGTGATCGAAACGTTGTATTTCTCGTCATTTTCTTGGTAAACAAGCACATCTTTCGAATCGTCGGTTCCCAAGGTATGTCGGTAAACCTGGAATTCACGTAAGGTTTGCGGATCTTTTTTAACATAGAAAATTGTCTTATTGTCATTTGCCCAAACAATTGAACCATCTGAATCTGAGATCACATC
The DNA here is from genome assembly GCA_044353545.1 of Crocinitomicaceae bacterium. Lineage (GTDB taxonomy): Bacteria > Bacteroidota > Bacteroidia > Flavobacteriales_D > Crocinitomicaceae > M0103. The sequence continues at coordinate 977 of JBILBT010000054.1, forward strand.
TTTAAGAAAGCGACCCGTTTTGTTGTCACGAAAGCGAATGGTGTATTTTCTTCGTCCGATATAATCTTCAGAGATTGCGAGTAGTTGATTGTCCGGAGACGGTGACCAATCGGCCAGCTGATAAAACGACTGATTTTTAGCACGCTCATTTTCATCAAAATAAACAGCTTCTTTTGTTCCGTTCAACTGATAAATTACAGCATAGTCTTTACCTTCGATATTTCGAGATTGATAGGTTAAACCATTGAGAATGAAGGGAGCACTTTTGTCGTTTGGATCGATGCGTTTTTCAAATTCATCCAAAAGATTTTCCTGAAGATCTTCCAAATGCGAGAAGTAAGAAGAGGCGTAGGCATTTTCATTCTCAAGCTGTTCGAGCACTTCCTTTGAATCGCGCTGATTCATCCAATAGTAATCGTCAATGCGTTCGTGACCATGCAAAGTGAGTTTTTCAGGATGTTTCGGAGCTTGGGGAACGTTCGTATTTGACATAGGAGATTGGGCGTAGATAGAACCAATGGTGATGAAAAGAAGTACATTTAACTGTTTCATAGGTACTAAATTGTGAAAGACAAAGTTAAGCGATAAAAGCGGTTTTGCACATTTCTTTCCTTACATTTGTTGCAATGAAAAAGCTGTATAAGTTCTTGCTCAATACGCTTCCTCGACCATTGTTGATTCGCTTGAGCTATCCGTTTAAAAAGGTTGCGCCGCTGTTGTACAAAGGAAATAAGGTGGAATGTCCCGTGTGTGAGCGATCGTTTTCGAAATTCCTTTCCTATGGTTCGGATACTGCACACCGTGAAAATGTCCTTTGTCCGTTTGACCTCACGTTGGAACGTCACCGCTTGATGTGGTTGTACCTTCGAGATCAATCGAACTTCTTCAAGTCAGAAAAACTTGATGTCTTGCACATTGCGCCAGAACAGTGTTTTCACACCCGTTTCAAAGCACAGAAAAATCTGAATTACCTCACGGGAGATTTGGTGTCTCCGATAGCTGATATTCATTTTGACTTGCACCACATTCCTTTGGAAGACAATCGCTTTGACGTGGTGTTCTGTAACCATGTTTTGGAACATGTGGATGATGTGAATCAGTGTATTTCTGAACTTTACCGTGTAATGAAACCGGGAGGTTGGGGAATCATGCAAGTTCCGCAAGATTTTGACCGTCAAGTGACGTATGAAGACCCTGCGATTACCTCACCAAAAGACCGCGAAATTCATTTTTGGCAAAAGGACCACGTGCGTTTGTTCGGAATGGATTATCCGCAATGGTTGGAGCGAGCAGGTTTCACAATAACTGAGTTTAACCCTCGCAAAGAATATGGGGACGAAAAAGTAGTTCGCTACCGTCTGCATGAAAAAGAAATCTTGTACATTGTACACAAATAATAAGCTATGAAAAAGATATTTTCCGCAATTGCAATGATGTTATGTGGCATCTCGTTTTCTCAGAAAAATGTATTTATCGAAATCTTACCCATTGTTGGCTCAACACCACTTCAAATCGGTGCGAATCACGTCGATGCTTCAGGGACTGCATTTAAACTGGATCATTTCGATTACTACCTTTCCAACTTGCATGTCATTCACGATGGTGGACAAGATTTGGATTTGTCCGACACAATATTCCTCGTAGAACCTTCGAATTACGTGCTTTATTTAGGGTTTTTAAATGTTCAAAACATCGAACAGATCAATTTTGGCATTGGTGTTCCGGAGGCAATAAACACAAGCTCAAGTCCAGCTGCTGTTGATATTTCAACTTGGCCATCGAATCACCCACTAAGCTTTCAAGACCCGTCCATGTACTGGGGTTGGTTGTCTGGCTACATGCACATGATCATCGGTGGATGGGCTGACGCCAACGGAGATGGTACAGCAGAAAACACGGAAAACTATTTCGAATTGCACAACCTTGGCAATAACAACTATGCCTCTGTAAGTCTTCCCGTCATTCAATCAAACAGTTATCCTGATCAAATTGATATAGATGTAAATTGCCATGTAGATGCTTGGGTAAATGCTGTCAACTTAGTGACCTGTGGAATTAAACATGGAACTAATGGCTTGAACTCCTTGGTGATGGGGAATGTATTGACACAAACAGTATTTGATCAAAGTCCGAATGCAGGGGTGAACACGCCAGTGCCAAGTGTCGGAAATATCTATTATTCCTCAGATGCTTGGTCACTTCAGCTTTTTTGGAAGGATATGGTGAATGCCACTAAAGGTGAATTGATTGATGCTTCTGGTAGAATTGTAAAATCATTCGTTCCTGAACATTCGGCAGGCAGCACGACAATCTCGGAGTTAGAATCTGGTGTGTATTTGTTTAATATGTATGCTGCAAACAAGATGCTCATTCGATCGATCAAAATTGTTCAGCAGTGATTCCTTGGAAAAACATAGGTTTTATTGGATTTTTCGGGGCATTGGTAGTGCCCCTTTTTTTGGTGCGGTGTAAAACTGGACCAACAGAAGTTTCAAGCATTCAAATCCCAACTCCTGCCGACAACCCAATGAGTGAAGAGAAAGTAGCGCTCGGAAAGGCTTTGTTTTTTGACAAAAGACTTTCTATAGATGAGTCGATCTCGTGTGCATCCTGTCATAATCCTGCGTTTGCCTTTACCGATCAAAAGAAGGTCAGCACAGGAGTAGAGGCGAGAATGGTTGAACGCAATGCGCCTTCATTGTTGAATTCGGCCTTTCTTCAAACGGTGATGTTCGACGCCCATTTGGCATCTTTAGAGGTTCAGGTACTTGTTCCAATTCAAGAGCACACAGAAATGGACATTCCGATGAATGAATTATTGAAGCGCTTGCGGAAAATTGAAAAGTACCAACAAGCCGCGAAGTCAATCTTCAATAGAGATTTTGATGCCTATGTCTTAACACGAAGTATGGCTGCTTTCGAACGCTCGTTGATCTCCATGAATTCGCGCTTTGATCAGTATCAGCAGGGAAAGAAATCTGCATTAACAAAAGAAGAAGAAAGAGGGTGGGATCTATTTTCCAATCAGCTTTACTGTACCAAATGTCATCCCGCGCCTTATTTTACCACGTTTGTTGCTGAGAACAATGGACTTTATACAGAATATGGTGAAGACAAAGGAAGATTTCGCATTCACGGTGACACGAGCGATATTGGAAAATTCAAAGTGCCTTCACTTCGAAATATTGAACTGACATTCCCCTATATGCACGACGGAAGTTTTATGGATCTTGACAAGGTGCTAAAGCATTATTCTCGAGGTGGGGTAGGACACCCGAATCAAAATAAGGTCATTCGGCCTTTTGTACTGAGCGAAAAAGACAAGAAAGCAGTCAAAGCATTTCTTTTTTCACTTACAGACACCAGCTACATGGTGAATTTCAGATAAAAATCAGTTGAAATCAACAGATTTAACCAACTCATTTTCATTTATTTAATTATTAATCGTTACTTTTTTCAAGTCAAGCATTGAAGATCCGTGTTACATAACACCATGCGTTGCGTTTTAGCCCCAGTAAGGACTGCAAGCCTTGCGAAACAAACCAGAAATAAAACTCAATGTTATGACAGTTAACCCCATGTATCACCAGACAAACCAGCGGATGGAGGAAGAGCTCTGCTGGATTACACGTGCGAAAGAGAATCCAGAAAGTTTCGGCCCATTGTATAGACGTTACCACGAGCAGATCTTTCGGTACATCCATCAACGCATGAATGACGAGGAGACCGCATTTGATGTCACCTCTCAAGTCTTCATGAAAGCACTCAATAATTTACACCGTTACGAATTTCGTGGTGTGCCATTTTCATCTTGGTTGTACCGAATTGCAAAAAGTGAGTTATACCAAGCATTTCGTGATAAAAAGGCCGAGAGAACAGTGAATATTGAAAGTTATCAGTTGTTTGAAATCATTGATGAATTCGATGAAGACAATTCAGAAGCGAATAAAAAGAAATTGTTTGAGTCCTTGTCGAAATTGAAAGAAGCCGACATGCAGCTCTTGGAACTACGTTTTTTTGAAAAAAGATCATTTCGTGAAATAGGTGAAATTTTGGATCTCACGGAGAACAATGCGAAGGTCAAATCCTTTAGAGCATTGGAAAAATTAAAGAAAATTTTTAATAACAAATAATACATATGGAAATAAAAACAATCCGATTGGATCGAAGCAGATTGAGCTCAGAGCACATCGCTTCTAGACAAAATTTTAAACAGATTGTGAAGTGTTGTGAAGCACCTTCTATTTCCCCTTTCAAAAGCCCATTGTTCTTCGGAGCAATGGGCTTGTCCTCGTTGACATTAGCAATGATGATGAGCATCAACGGCCACATGGTTTGTGATGAAAACGATCCACCAAATAGGGGAGTAGAAATGCGCTGAAACACAGCAAAGGCATTCTGTTTATTATGATGAATCAGATAAATCGGTCACTAAAAACGGATCGATTTATCTGATTTTTTATTTTATGTAAAATTTTCGATGTTGTTAACAATAGAAATTGGAAAATAATCACTGCATTTTTGCGGTAGTTTGGATGGAATTTGATACTTTCGCTAAGTATAATGCCCTTAAATTAAAGAAATGAGAATTTCAATCGTAGTTATCACTTTGTTATTGAGCACATTAACCTTTGCTCAACACACAAACTTTAACACTCAGAGGAACTGGTCTTTGAATAAAAAAGAATTGGTTTTTGGTTTCGGAGCAACTCAGTTTACTGGAGATTTGGGTGGAAGAAACATGATTGGCAAAGATTACAGTCTTGTAGACATCGATTTTCCAGCAACGGGATTTGGAGGGGTGATTGGATACCGCTATCGTTTTCACCCATTTTGGGCCACATCAACAAATTTGAATATTTCGATGATTCGCGGAAATGATGCAAACACGAATGAATTGATTCGTGAAAGCAGAAATTTATCTTTTCGTTCAATGGTGATCGAATTAAGTCAGCGAATAGAATGTATCGTTTTTGCCAATGAGAAATTTGGTCAGCGTTACAGCCTTCCAGGTCACTCTGGTGCTCGAAATCACAATGAACAAGTCTACATCTTCGCGGGAGTCGGAATTAACTACTTCAATCCAAAAGCACAATACCAAGGTTCTTGGGTAGCTCTCGATCCGTTGAATACAGAAGGTCAGGGCCTTGAAGGAGGAGCAAAAGAAACATTGCCTATTTCTGCAACGATCCCAATGGGAATTGGATTCCGATTTGGTGTGGGTAGAATGTGGAGATTTGGTATTGAAGCAACCTATGTAAAAACATTCACTGATTACATGGACGATGTTTCTACGAACTATTATGACCCATCGTTGCTTAGTTCGCCTGCTGCGCAATACCTTTCTAATCCAGCAATCGACAACACTGCTTGGTTTGCTCCAGGTCAACAACGTGGTCAAGCGCAAAAGGATGCGTATTATTACCTGAACATCGTCGTACAGAAAAACATTACGTACAAGGATTATGTTCAAAAACGTCGCTCCTACCATTGGAGTAAAAACCGTTACAAATTCTAAGTGTTGAAAATATTGTGAATAGTTGAAACGAGGTGGCAGATGTCACCTCGTTTTGCTTATGTACATTTGTTTAAACAATCTTTATGTACGCTCTAATCCGCTCGGTTTTATTTCTCTTCGATCCTGAAAAAGTGCATTACTTTACGGCGGCAATGCTGCGTATCGTTTTGAAGACCCCTGGCGTGAATTTCTTGTGGCGTAAGTACTTCGTGTTTGAGGACAAGCGACTTGAGCGAAATTTGTTTGGATTGACGTTTAAAAATCCTGTCGGACTAGCTGCGGGATTCGACAAGAACGCGAACATGTACAATGAATTGGCTCAGTGTGGCTTCGGATTTATTGAAATTGGAACGGTTACCCCATTGGCTCAACCGGGCAATGATAAACCAAGATTATTCCGTTTAAAAAAAGATAAGGCAATCATTAACCGCATGGGATTCAATAACGATGGGTTAGATGCAGCCGTCTTAAATCTTAAAAAACGAAAGACCAACGTGCTCATAGGTGGGAATATTGGAAAGAACAAAATTACCGATAATGAAAATGCCGTTGATGATTATGTGAAAGCATTTGAAGGCCTTCATGACCATGTAGACTATTTCGTAGTGAATGTATCGTCGCCAAATACACCGAATTTAAGAGCACTTCAAGAGAAAGAACCTTTAATGGCTTTGCTTTCGGAATTGAAAAACCGAAACAAAAAGAAAACTGTTCAACGGCCAATTCTTTTGAAAATAGCACCCGATCTTAGCACAGAGCAATTGGATGACATTATCGAGATTGTTTTAGAAACCGAAATAGATGGTGTTATCGCCACGAACACAACAATTCAACGCGAGGGCTTGCTGGAGAGCAAGAAAGCATTGGAAGAAATAGGCGCAGGTGGATTGTCTGGAAAACCATTGACTAAGCAGTCAACCGAAGTGATTCGCTATTTACATACACATTCGAAAGGGAAATTCCCGATCATTGGTGTGGGAGGGATTCACTCACCAGAAGATGCCATTGAAAAATTGGAGGCAGGCGCGTCCCTTGTTCAATTGTATACGGGATTCATCTACGAAGGTCCCGGATTGATTAAGCGTATAAACAAAGCGTTGATTCACAAAACCACAGTATAAGATGAATGACGTAAAATTAGTGGAATGTCCAAGAGATGCGATGCAAGGCATTCACGACTTTATTCCCACAGACGTAAAAGCAGGCTACATCAATCGGATCCTTAAATGCGGCTTTGATACGGTTGATTTTGGAAGCTTCGTTTCCCCGAAAGCAATCCCGCAAATGCGCGATACGGCTGATGTTTTGTCGAAGTTGGACTTAACGGATAAAACGTCATTGCTGGCCATTGTCGCCAATGAACGAGGCGCAGAAGACGCCAGTGCTTTTGATGAAATTGCAGTTCTTGGGTTTCCATTTTCCATCTCAGAAACATTTCAGCAGCGAAACACCAATTCCACACGGGAAGAATCATTGTTGAGAATTGAAGAAATCACAAAAATCTGTCTGCGGAAAAATAAGGAATTGGTTGTTTATCTCTCTATGGGCTTTGGCAATCCGTATGGCGATGCTTGGAGCCCCGAGACCATTGTCGAGTGGGGGAGTTTACTGCACGAGCGTTATGGTGTATCAATCCTCGCCTTATCTGATACGATAGGGGCAGCAACACCAGAGCTTGTACAGTCGGTATTTGAAACGAGTATCATTGAATTGCCAAAGGTCGAAATTGGAGCACACCTCCACACTTTGAGGGAAAATGCAAAATCGTTGACCGCAGCAGCTTACCAAGCTGGTTGCAGACGCTTCGACGGAGCGATCAAAGGTTTTGGAGGATGCCCGATGGCCAAAGATGATCTTACCGGGAATATGCCGACCGAGTTGATGATAGATTGGTTTGAGTCGAATTCCATTGTTACAGGGGTCAATTCAGATTATTTCAATGCGGCAATGTATTATGCCGGAACGGTATTCCCCGTGTAACGAGGATTAAAAATAGAATTATAGAGCACATTATGAGAAGGTTATTGATTTTTAGTTTGCTGTCAGTTGTCGTGTTTTCATGCGACAATTCAGAAGAACAAGATAAAGTGAAAAAGGATGAGCCGAAGACAATTGTCGGAGTTCAAACACTTTTTAATGAGGATAATTTTACCGACCAGAGACACTTGGCCTTATTGAAGGAATTGCGGATTTGCTCGGAGTTTCAAAAAGACACGAGCAACTATATGGAGCCAGCATGCTCCCCGCGTTTTTTTCGTGTGCTTTCTATTTCAGACGTTGTCCCTGTTGAAAATGCGTTTATCATTCAGATCAAAGCAATGGTAGGCGGCATTAATCTGAGAAGATCTGTGGTCTTGATTCGCGAAAGAGGGGAGTTGGTGAAAGCGAATACATTCGTAGCCAATTTAATTGGTTTCCAAAAGAGTAAAAGTGGCTACAATGACTTGATTCTCCGATTTAATGACAATATTGAAGGGGAAATTATCTTTTACAATTGTATTTTTCAATGGAATAACGGGAAGTACAACTTTAAATCCTGTGAGTTGATCGAAGGAGCTACTTGGAGACAACGCATTAAACCTGAGTTCAAAGATTCTGTGTCTAATGATATCCGCAATACATTGATTAAGAATCAAATGATTCTATAAAAATGAAGCTTTACTTTATATTGATTCTGATTGTTTTAAGCGCCTGTTCGACAGGTGTTTCCTTGAAGAAAGTCCCCTTTGGACCAATTTTTCACGACAATGGGAGTAAGGTTTGGATGATCGACGAAGTCATTACAAACGGAAAAAATTATGCTCCTATTGAAAACACAGACAAAGATGTCATCGTTTTCTACGACTCTGGAACTTGTATGTTTCAATCCATGAAATCATTGGGGGAGATACAAGGAAGAAAAGGGGAATATTCCATCTATTCCGAAGAAGGTTCCTTGAGTATTTTCTTTAAAAATGAACGTTGGGATTTTACAATCAAGAACATGAACGATATACGAATCGAACTCGTTCCGATGAAAAAATCCGCATTCAAGTATTCACTTGTATTGATTCCTTTTCCGGAAATCTAAAGTTTAATAAAGCGTTGCGTGCTAACTCCTTGATTTGTGTACACACGTACGATGTGAACTCCATGAGGCAAGGAGTGAATTTGAATGTCAGTGGATGTAGAACTTAACATTAAGCTTCCGTCCGTGGCATAAATTTCAGCACGTACAAATCCTTGATCAACTCCGATATGAATTGATTCACTTGCTGGATTGGGAGATATATGGAATGAAGGCTTTACAAGTTCATTGACCGAAACCGGGTCTTCTTTCCACGCATGAATGTCATCGATATAGAGCTTGAAACCATTTTCTGTAATATTGACAAAAGCAATAAAAACAGTTTGATTGACATATCCTTGCGTACTCAAATTAACAAAACGATCCGTCCATTCCACAAATTCTCCAGCAATTGTTCCTAAAGTGTCCGTGAAACTAGCCAATGCATTGTCTGTTGTTGACAAAAGAACACGGTATGAATCTGGAAATGAAGCATCTTGAGAACGTGCTGACCATTCAATGTAATTTCCATAAGCGCCTAAATCAAGTGCTGGAGTGATCAACCAGCGGTCTGCAGTTCCTGTGGGATCAAAGAATGAGGTTGAAGCGGCAACAGAATCTGTAGGGTTGCTCGGGTCAGTGGCAACGATCCACGCATCTGTGTATTCAGCGACTTGTGCGGCTGGCGTTAGTTGGTCATTGTCAACAACCGTATACGCAGCCGGGATTCCAGATTGAAAGTCTGTGACAAACAAATCTGTTTGCGCAAAAAATACGTTTGATGATAATAGAAGTGCAACAAATAAAAATCGCTTCATGGGTAAAATGTAAAGTGGTACAAAAATAAACCTATTCGCTGAGTGTGATGAGTATTTCTTTGAATTCCTGATAGAATTCGTCAAATTCAACCATACGATCACACAAAAAGGAATAAATCTCAGGCCAGTCCTCATCTCTGTAAAAACTCTTTCCTGTCAATTCCCAACAAATACGTCCATGATAAATGCCCTCTGGGGATATATATTCTGGATACCATTGGGCTTCATATTGCACTGCTTCTTCGAGGACCTTTTTTAATTCAGTCATCTGCTCCCACATAATGGCCCTGATTCCAGGATCTTTTTGCTGGAAATCCATGCACAATCGCGCGCCCTCATGATCGCACTGCAAGCGAATGTAAACTCCTTTCACGTCGGAGGGATAATTCAACCAATTCATACGACGGCCATTGGAGGAGGGAATCTTTTTGATATGGTTCCGAAATCCTTCCCAAAATTGGATGTTCCTTAGTTTTTGTTCTTCACGGCCTAACATGGTATCAAAGTTACGTTTCTCTAAGCATTGGTTTTATTTGCCGAGGAAAATTATAAAATATATTTTTTATTGGAATTCGACGAGATTCTATTTAACATAACTTAACGTCTTAGAATTTTAGAGAATTTTTTTCTTGGATAATGTTTCAAAGCAGGAAAGGACATGAAATAATTACGAATTACTAGTGACGAGTTAGGATTATAAGTCACGAATGACAAATGAAAAATTACGAGATTGAGCGCTGAGTTGCATCAGCAGAATTTTAGAGAATTTTTTTCTTGGATAATATTTCAAAGCAGGAAAGGACATAAAATAATTACGAATTACGAATTACTAGTGACGAGTTAGGATTATTAGTGACGAGTTAGGATTATTAGTCACGAATGACAAATGAAAAATTACGAGATTGAGCGCTGAGTTGCATCAGCAGAACAATACTTGGTGGATGATTGACATTAGAACAGGATATACGCGTGATATCTATTGTGTCCATTGTCATTTGTCCAATAGTCCTTTTTCTCCTATTTAACATAATGTTAATTATAAGACAAATAAGCTATCCCAATGGAAAAGGTGTAAAGAATTGAAAGATTACTACTCATCCTGATTTTGCTCTTCCCAATGGTCATTGAGTAAAGCGACAAAGCGACGCGCTATATTATTGAAATATCTTTTTGTTCGGTAGCCGCTTACCCAATTGATTCCGCGAATGGCATTCGTCAGAAAAATTTCGTCCGCAGCCAATAAGTTTTGAGGAAGAATATTGCACTCATAAACTTTTATGCCATTGGCTATAGCCAAATTAATGATCTGCATGCGCATCGTTCCTGCCAAACAACCTTCTTCTAAACCTGGTGTATACAAAACCCCATTGCTGACAACAAACAAATTACAGCTCGAACTTTCAAGAATACCTCCTCGGTCATTCGCAATCAAAACATCGTCAAGCTTCCGGTCTGTGGCGTTTATGGCAGCCATAACATAAACAAGTCCACTTTTGGTCTTGAAATTTGACAAAAAATTCTTTTGCTTTTTTATATCTGTATACAAATCAATTTCTAATCCCTTGGCATTCAACTCAAAGTTGTTCGATTCGTAGGGGTATACTTCAATGAAAAATGTACACTCATTGGAATCTGGTTTCCATGCACCACCAGTAACTCTGTCTAGAGAAATTCGACAACGACCTCCTTCTGTAATTTCAGATTTCTGACAAAGCTCAACAATCTTTTCTTGGAAAAATTCGACCGTTAAATAACTTGAAGGTCTCATGCGGATGGCCTTTGAACCTTCCATCAAACGCTGAATGTGATTGGACAAATTCAATGGTACGCCATTCATAATTCGCACACTTTCAAATACACCATCACCATAGACATGCCCGCGGTTTCCTGCATGAATCGTTGGTGCATCGTTCGCAAGTAAGGTACCGTTATTGTTGATGTAAAGCATAATCTTATCCGAATAAAGCGCTAAGAAATTCCTTTCCTTTGTCAATATTAATAATTAATACGTAAAGTACACCAAAAATTGCCCCTCCAATGTGTGCGTCATGGGCAATTCCACTGCCTCCACGTCGATCTGCCCAATATTCAAAGGCAATGTATAAAGGACCAAAAATATAAGCAGGTATTGGAATGGGTAAAAATAGAATCATCAATTCCATTTTGGGATTCCAAATGATTGCAGCAAAAATAACAGCAGACACAGCTCCAGAAGCTCCTAAGGCGCGATATGACGGATTGTCCTGATGACGAATGTAAGGAATCAAGGTCGCAAACAATCCACCCAGAATGTAAATCACAAGGAAATGCGCCTCCCCTCTTACCTCACCATAAGCATACATCAGCTCTTGCTCGAGAATGGTTCCGAGAAAGTAAAGTGACATCATGTTAAAGGAAAGATGCATGACGTCCGCATGAATAAATAGATGGCCAATCATCCGGAAATATGCACCCTCATGTTTACATGCGTACGGAGAGTATAACAATTTGTTAGTCAATTCACTATTATTGAACGCACGCAATGAAACAAGCACCGTGATGACAATAACAACGAGTAAAACAGATAGTGACATTTTGATTTATTTACTTTACCTTTCCTCTTTCAAATCTACTCAATTCTGTGACTCGTTCTTATTATTTTTTTATTGTCGGTGCATTAATTATCATCCTTCAATCGTGCTCTGGTGCCGACGGCAAAAACTCAGGCGAGACTTCTTATTTTTTGTCTGACAACTATTCCATACAGGACAAAATAAAAACCATGCTTCAAGATGAATATCTTGATGCTTTTGGATATTCTTCTGATGAAAAACAATGGTTACGGGATTTTTATGCAAAAAGAAAATTCTCGCCACTTTGGGTGAATGACTCGTGTTTAACAAAAAGAGGAATTGAAATGCAAAAATCAGTTGATCACTCTCTCTGGTTTGGTATTCCAGAAAACAGATTTAAAAACCCTGAGTTCGAATCAGAAATTTTCGTCCGTGATGAAATCCTATTAACGGCAAATGCTTCCTTTAT
>JBILBT010000267.1:0-4284 GCA_044353545.1 Crocinitomicaceae bacterium
TGATCGTTTTCCGGAAGTGTTTTACGACACCTTTGACAACGCTTGTGAAATTCGACCTGACTTGAGGAAAGAAAAACTTCACGAAAACACCCCAGATTATTTAGGAGTATATATTCCGAATTATACAGAAGAAAATTGTAAAGATGATTGTCAATTTAAACGTGTTGATGAGGGCTATATCATTCTGTTCGAAGATCGGATCAGAAAAGCCGCAGAATATATAGATTCAAAAATCAGTACTGGAGTGCTAAACATTGAGAATTCAATAAAATTTTTAGTGCTCTGTCATGAGTTGGGACATTGGTTAACACATTGGCCTGCTGATTCAACTGGATTGAGATGGGATTGCCGATACTACTTCAATCCCGACACCAATGAAGCGGATAAAATTACCCACGAAGCGCTAGCACAATTAATCACCTATTGGTGTGCCGACGGACATCCTTTGCACGAAGAGATACTGAGCGAGTTTATGACACCAAAAAGTCCGACATCGGCATACAACAAGTACTTGGCACTAGTTGGTATTTCAAAAGTTGACATTCTCGAAAGATTAAAACTGCTGCGCGCCAACATGGGTTGCAATGCACTGCTTACTGATGAAACGGCCTATAACCTTCTCAAAACGCCGAGTTTTATGAGTGAAATTCAACATTGGGCAAAAGAACATTCCATTCGAAAAATCGATTTGAACTTGGACGATTTAAAAGTGTTAGAAAAGAGCATTTTGAACCGCTTTTTGATTCATCGGTATGGTAGAGAAATCGAATACGACTACATTCTTTGCATGCTTGAAAAAGAGGGAATACTCGATGAACATGCAAAATCAATCTTAAAGTTTGATAAGCGATTCTGTATTTAAATCCGAAATGCAATGGAAAATGAGAAACTCACGTATTATTGGTTCGAGGATTCAACTACCAATGGATTGAAATTTGAAATAAATAAGCCCTATCCTCTTTCCGAAATCGATGAAATTTTAAAGAGAAATAGAACACATAAAATAAATGGTTTTTTCGTTCATTTTGGCACACCTGGACAAGGTTTTTTTCAAAGGAGACTGATCGAAAGTGCTGATGATCATACATTTCGTCAAAAAACAACTTCCTTCTCGACTGACGAATACGTGCATGAAAGAACATTCAATGATAAAATAGTGAGTAATCTTTTAGAACTGGAAGTAAGCAAAATAGATGATGATAGATTCAATAAGACAATAGGGTTAGCAAAAAGGTTTGGAATTTAAGTTCAGCTTAAAGTTACTTTGCTTTCACAATCTCATCACGCAAGTCCATCAATAATTCACCTAACTTATTTTCACCGTACCATTCTCCCTCGAAAAGATAGGCTCCCCAGAACACGGCATTTCCGCTTTTCCTTTTGGTGACATCTTCAATCAGCAGTGCATCTCCTGTTGATAATAGTAACGCGCGTAAGTCCGGATGTTGTTCAAATTTCAATCGAAGCACCAAGCGCATGTTTTCAATGTCTTGCTCTTTTGTTGGATCCAAGATCATTTGACTCCTAAGCGACTTAATTTTGATTTTTAACATTAAGGGGCTCTTCTCCTTCTTAATCATCTCGCGTATTGATGTATCATCGAAACGTAAAGACTGAAACAAGGCTTCGGCTGTGCGCCAATCTTCTCCTTTATACACGATTGGACTGGCAGACATATTTCCAAGGTATCCGTTTGGAAGTGCGTTTTTCGTAAAGGAAATAACCGCTTGATTCGTTTGGATGACAACTTTTTTTTCCATGGGGAGGGTATGCTGAATGAATCTGTGGATAACAATCGACTTTAGGGTATTTAATCTTCTTCGTTACCTTTCATTATCACAAACCCTTGAGCTCTAAATTTGACAGGTGCATCAATAAAATGTAGGAATTATCCTTAATCCTTCCTTCCAGAAAGGCTCGGTAGGTTTTTCCACCATCCTGAAAAACAAGCGGTTCATTCCCTTTTTCACCACCAACCAATAACATCAAAGCATCTTGCTCGTGAAGCTCCTTGGCCATCTCAAACAAAAAATCAAAAGTTAATCCGTTGATGTGGGTAATCTGGTACTTCTTCGAAAAGACGAATTTGTTGTACACCTCTTTCTTTGGCAAGAACTTCCCTGCCGGTTTAACCGGAAATTCAGCGAGAATGTTGGCGATGGTCTCTTTGGGTGTGCGCTCTTCTTTCAAGGTGCCGTCGGGCAAATGAACGGCTTCCGTTTTTTGAATTTTAAACACAGGCTTCAAATCCGTATTGATATAGACCTTACTGGTTTCGCTGACAAACAATCCTGTTAACTGCGGATTGAATTCTGGATCTGTGGCCATCAATGCTTCTGAAATGGCTTCATCGTTTCCAAGATTCTTGAGCAGGCGTTCGTAGGAATTTTCGACGCTAGATTTCAAAACCCTCGCCGTTTGCGTCTCTTTCCCTTCCGCAGTGACAGTTTTCACCAGAGGTTTCTTCGCGATTGACTTAAAAATAACCTCGGCATTTCTGCCTTTACTATCTGATAAATTAATTCTTCTTGACATCTGTAACTTATAACATTCCAAAATCCATTTCTTCCTCAACAGGCTCATCCTCCACTTCAGCCATTCGGGTAACTTGACTGTTTTCCAGGTACGCAAATTCAATGATCGCACCCGTCAACACAAAAATCCCAAAAGGGTTGGTCAGCAAGATGGCGTCCGCACCTTCATAATCTGGCCGGTAATTGAATTCAAACCGAGCCAATTTCCCATTTGCAAGATAAGCCGATGCAGCAGTCTTCATGTTTTCATCCTCAAAACCCAGCTGATAAGCAGACGTAATTTCCAGGTTGAACAACTCATCGAGTGTGGCATCTTTCAAGGTCACCTCGCCCTCATAACTAGAGGGCACCAAAACCGCGTCACTACCATCCTGATAAACCACTTTTAGTGTTTTCTTGTCTAATTCGGATTTGTTTTCATCCACCGTTTTTAACGCGGTAGCACCATTCAGAATAACGGTACTCCCATCCTCTAAGAGGCCACTTAAACTGCATGGGTTCCCTGTCTCGTCTTTGACGATTTGTTCAACAAATCCATAGATCTTGTCGCGATCAACTTTAGTAAGTGTAGCAGAAAATTTAATGTCACCTGCTACAAATTGTATTGCTTTTGCCATAATCTTCTTTTAAACTTTTTCCCAACCAGACTTTATATTTTCTGTAATCAACACCGCAATTTTCTCTTCCATTTCTTGCTTCGAGCTGCAGAGGAAAATCTCTTGTTCGAGTGGTGATTTTCGTCCTGAGCTAAAGTCGGAATACAACACCAAGAATGGCGGATAATTTCCCGTTTGCGCTTTATGTGTTTCCACACCCAAGAACTTTCTCACTGCTGTTCCTGCTTTACCTTTTTTGGTGTACACCTCACGAGCAATGACGTCAGAATTCACTGAAAGCTCCGGTGTTGCGCTAGATTTCTCGGAAATTAAATCCATGAATTCTTGTCCTCCAGCATCCGTAGCATCTGCCTTTTTGTCCTCCCGAAAACGCTGGAATACCGGTGAAATACAACTTACGGTAAGCGCCTGTCCTTTCAAGGCGTACCCTTGAACTTTGTCGAAGGTCAAAAGTGCTTTGCGAATCGACCCTTTCGTGGTTTCTGTAATAACATCCAAGCACGTCAACTCCACAACCATTTTCGGTTCAACCATGATAAATGCTGTTTTCGCACCCGACACTTCCGTGTACGTACTTTGAACCGCGAAGGGTTTGAGTGTCTCAACGATGGCTACACGATCTTTCTCTGAAAACCCATTGCCACACTTGGTGACCAGCTGAAACTCGTTATTGGCATTCACAATCCCCAAGAGCAATTCACGCAATGTTTCGTCCGCACCTGCATTCAACGCATAGCCCAACACGACCAAATCCAAGGTGATTTCTTGCTTGATCTTATAGGTCATGTTTTCCGATGTACGGACAACCAAACCTTCCTCTTTACCTTCGATTTGTTTGTACAGCGCGATTATATCTGCCCGACTTTCCGAATACTGTTGTTCGATGAAAAAAATATGTTCTGAGCACGCGAGAGCTTTCATTTTTTCCACCTTCACCTTGAGGTCCATGAGTTCATCCTCTGACGTCATGATGTCAAAAACACCGAAACGAATGTCGTGCTTGTCGGAATCATCTAACGCTGCGGCTAGGTCCCGGTGGGATTGCGATTTTCCGTCTTTAAATAGACACAATTCCCCCACCAAATCAACATCTTCTTTCAGTTGCTTGGCCGCATCCAGAATGGCTTTTATCT
>JBILBT010000268.1:0-4266 GCA_044353545.1 Crocinitomicaceae bacterium
CATCCGATTTATTCGACCAGCAACAATTCCTTATACCGTCCGCCGCACCAAGAGATGACCGATTTGTTTCGCATTTGGGAATACCGTGGCGATGTGTTTCACGGAAACATGGGATTGCTTTCGGGAGATCCCACTCGATTGGCGAGGGAAAAGATATTACAAACGCTGCCAAAAGGCTATCGAAAAGATCTTGAACCCGTACTACAGGATTTTCAACAATTCAGGTGGCGACAACAAAGCTATGCTGGAAAAACACTTCATGGCTATTTACCCGGTGAAAAGCAACTCATTCAAAACATCCGCCAAGTGCGCGAAAAACTGAGTGAGGAACATCGAGTGGACAATCTCATCCTTACTCCTCTCAAAAGTTTCAAGCAGCTTGTTGGGACATCCATGATGAATCTGTATGTATTTCAAGCGCCATACAGTCAGACATGGGTGGTGATCGCTTTGAAAGTAATCAGTTTTGGGCTCATACTTTTAGGACTGCTTTCGGGTATTTGGGTGCTTATTCGTTCCAAGGATGCGCGACTAAAATTGCTTGCATTGGCCGTTTTCTCCTCGCTATTCTACCTTTCTTTTTTCCAGCGGATGAACGAGGAACGCTACTTGTATCCATACTTGCCAGTGATGCTTTTGTTTGTTGTTGTATATTCTTCACATTTGGGAAAATTTACCTTCAAAAAAAAATAAGCCCGTTTTCGTCCCATTTTGCAACGCACTGTTATTCTGCATCAATTCATGCGTTTAATGCTGTGTTATGAAAAGTCTGAACGTCCTCTTCGCATTGATTTTATTGGCAGCGTGTGTTAAACAAACACCTATTCAGCAAGTGAATTATTCGGGAACATACGTCATTACAAAAATTACCAGTTCTTTGATTTCAAATACAAGTATTAGCAATAATTGTGTGTTTGAAAATGGAGAACAATACGTTGAAAACAGCGAAATTCCCGCATTGGATACCATTGTTACTGATCAATTTTTACTCAAAATAAGTACTTCATCTATTTCTTTTTCACCAACTATTTCAGGGACAGACACAACTTGGAAGTTCAATTATCCTTTGATATTTGAATCATTCAATACCAACTTGAATTTAGGGAGATTTACATTTTTCGCGAACGGAACGAAGAGAATTTGGAAACTAACTTCAGTCATAAATAATCAGTTAATTCTTGCGCCATCTGGAATTTGGCCGAATGGAAATGCTGGTGCTAATGTTCAAATTACACTTCAATTGAAAAAACTATGAAAACGATTTATTTCATTCTTGCGCTGATTACTCTATCTGCTTGCCATAAAGACGCCTTCACTGAAAATCCCCCAAATCCCCCTGTTGATTACACGGGTGACACAACTGTTTTGGATTCTACAATTCATCTAATTGGTGAAGTATGGGTGATTACCGATTATCGAATTGGTGAACTTGGTCCAATAATCCCAATTTCAGATACCATCCAGTTTATAGACAATCAAAATTATACCTATACACAAATACCATCAACATATAGCTTTTACGCAACCGCATCTTCTTATAATTTAACCTTAAATAATACTCCTTGGGGAAATCTGAGTGGATCTATGTTTACCTACAACATAACACAAGGAATAGTGTATGGGATCAAATTCCATGACATCACCATGGGATCATCAAACGGAAGTGACTATTATTTATGGATGCGTCGCCTTTAAATTTTTAAGACATGAAGAACATCATTTATCTATTCGTTTTCTCGGGAATTTTAGGATTAAGCTCCTGTGTAAAATACAGTCAACCGAGTTCTCCAAAACTTTCCGGAGAATGGAGATTCGATCAAATGGATTATATGCGTATTGAAAATGACGACACCTTGAATCCCATTGTGTATTCTCCTGGCGACATCTATACCAATTCCAATGATAAATTTCCTTTAGACAGCATCAACATCGGGTTTACTCGCATATCGATGGATTACGGAACAATACGTTTTAATCCAATAGCTAAATTTGGAGGAGGAACCGATTGGCTTAAAACCTATTTTTACACTGTTACTGAGGTCAACAACGCGTTCCCTGGATTTCTATGTTTTGAGACAGAATTTGGAAAAAACGTTTGGAAAATTGTCTATACCGATTATGAAACAATGATTCTTCAATTCAAAGGAGAATGGGACCCAAATTCACTTGGTTTTTTTGCCTTGCAAACAGCTGACGAGTATGATGTACTTACCGCAAGATTTACGCGTGTCGGCCCCTAATAATTTGGGCAAAAAACCAAAATCAGGGTGAGTGATGAGCAGCGAGAGCGAAGAAAGGATCAAAAAAAAGAGCGACATCATCGACACCGCTCTTTCTATTTTATTCGTTTACTGCTTACAAAGCCGCAGCATATCTTCGTGACACCTCGTCCCAGTTGATCACATTGAAAAATGCGTTCACATAGTCTGGACGACGGTTTTGATACTTCAAGTAATACGCGTGCTCCCAAACATCGATCGCTAAGATTGGCGTTCCTTGGCAACCTTCACCCATCAATGGGTTGTCTTGGTTTGGTGTAGAGCACACCTCAAGTTTTCCTCCAACCACACACAACCATGCCCACCCTGAACCGAAACGCGTTGCTGCTGCTTTGCTGAACTCTTCTTTAAATGCGTCAAACGATCCAAATGTCGCATCGATGTCAGCCGCCAAATCTCCTGTTGGAAGACCTCCCGCATTTGGCGCCATGATTTCCCAGAACAAATTGTGGTTCCAGAATCCGCCACCGTTGTTGCGAACAGCTGGTTTATCTTTACATGCCATCAAAATTTCTTCAATGGATTTGCCCTCTAACTCAGTTCCTGCAATCGCAGCGTTCAAGTTTGTCGTGTAGGCATTGTGGTGTTTTGAGTGATGAATTTCCATCGTCATTGCGTCGATATGCGGCTCAAGAGCATCATATGCATACGGCAATTTTGGTAGTTCGAAAGCCATAATTTGTGTGTTTTAAATGATAAAAATAGAGTGTTTCTGTAATAAACCCAAAAGTACTAAAAACTGACTTGAGAGACAATTAAAGCCCATCAATTGTTTTCAGCATGGCATAGAAATTTAAACACAATGAAATTTACTCGTATCTTCGCTTAAAATCTAGCGCTATGAAAATAATTACTACTCTGATTGTCATTGCATTAACACATTTTTCTTTTGGACAATGTACCATCGACTTTACCCCAACAAGCACAGGAATTTATCCGGACACCTTGCCAACAGGCTATGTTGGTCAGACATATGATACGGACATTACCTTCTTCATGCCTTTGGATACCTTGGGTTACGATTTCACCAACTTCAAAATCCTTTCGGTTTCCTTGCCAGTAGGTCTAAACTGGGAATGCAACAACTCAGCAAACGGCTGTAACTACAACCCACAACAAAGCCAATACGGCTGTGTGAACATCGCTGGAACACCCTTGCTTGCTGGACAATACAGCGTTGAAGTGACCGTGATTGCCGACCTTACAATTGTGCAAGGGTATCCATTTACCTTTCAGATTTACCTCGAAATTCTTCCAAGCAACGTGACCACGTCCAACGACGGATTTACCATGGTTGGAGCGGCAGGATGTTCACCAATCACAGTTGATTTCACAAACAACAACCCAGGACTTTTGTCGTACAACTGGAACTTCGGAAACGGAAACATCTCCAACTCAGAAAACCCTGCTCCGCAAGTGTATAACACGCCTGGTGACTACATCGTGAATTACACCGCCTTTGCCAACTTGGACACCGTTTATGTCTATACCTTGACGAATGTTACTGTGAATTCCATGTCGAACTATGGAAATGTATTCCCCTCGTTTGATGTAGCAGATGCCTACATTAGGGTAAGAGAGAATGGAAATATCATTTACCAGTCAAGTGTCATTGGCAATACCAATCCTGCCGTTTCATTTACGACAAGTGTGCTTTTGAATCCAGCGAACACCTACGTACTGCAAGTATATGAAGCAGATGAGACCTTTGGGGATCTGTTGTTTGGTGCGGATGACTTCATGGGAAATCACACCATTATGCTCACAGGATGTAATGGATGCGCTGTAACCGGAGGTGATTCTGGTTCAGGGGCCACGGTAAATTATACCGTGAATCTTCAAACGATTCTACCCTCACCTACTGTGATTTCAGTAGATACCATTCATGTCTATGGCTATCCTCCGGTACCAACCGTAAGCTACGATCAATCTTCGCATACCCTAACGACACCAGATAACGGATACAGCTACCAATGGTATTTCAACG
>JBILBT010000269.1:0-4261 GCA_044353545.1 Crocinitomicaceae bacterium
AGGCTTTGACCCTCGTCGAGCATTCGTCGGTAGCGGCGAAATACAGCCTCTTCCATCGTCGCAAAGTCATCCGGACCAACCACCGTTTTGACGTTGAAGTGGCGGTAATCCTTTTTACTTGGCTTGGCATTTCGAAACACCACACAGGCAGAAACAGGGTTCGTACCCTGAATGTTGGAGTTGTCAAAGCATTCCATGTGAACGGGCAATTCAGCCAATCGAAAGTCCTTTTTGACTTGCTCAAGGATTCGCTTGCTGTGCTTTTCTGGGTCTTTGATTTTTTCTTGTCTGGCCTTGTCGAGTCGGTAAAATTTGGCGTTGCGCAGCGAGAGTTCAACCAACTGTTTTTTATCCCCACGCTGAGGCACATGCACACTAAATTCGGGGAAAGTAAGATCAATGGCGAGGTCTGTAACAACTTCTTTGGAACTGCTTTCATACCGTGCGCGCAGTTCGGGCAACACATAACCAAGAATTTCTTCTCGCGTTTCGTCTAATTTTTTCTTTACCTCTCCGGTATAGGCGTGGATGATGGAGCCGTTGTGGATCACTAAATAATTGACGAAGGCCGCATCACTTTCTTCAAGCAAGGTGCAGACATCTACCTCATGAATGCTCGGCGAAACGATGGTGCTTTTGGCTTGAAAATGTTCTAGATTCTGAATTTTTACCTTCAGGGCTTGGGCTTGTTCAAACTCAAATTTTTCCGAGTGACTGAGCATTTGTTGTTTCAAGACACGGATCACCGATTGACTATTACCTTTAAGTAAATACTCGATTTGTGTGATATAATCGGTGTAGGTTGCTGTCGTTTCTACCCCAATACAAGGTCCTAAACAGTTCCCGATGTGATACTCCAAACATACTTTGTATTTCTTTTCCGCGATTTTATTATCAGACAAATCCAAGGCACAATTGCGGAGGGGATATAGCTCACGAATGAGGGAAAGCAGCGTTTGCATCACCTTTCCGCTAGGATATGGCCCGAAATATTTGGATCCGTCGCGGACTAAATATCGCGTTGAAAACACGCGTGGATAGGGTTCGTTTTTTACGCAAATCCAGGGGTAGGTTTTGTCGTCCTTCAGCTGAATGTTGTACTTGGGTTGGTATTTCTTGATGAGGTTGTTCTCCAGCAAGAGGGCATCGAGCTCCGTGTCCACGACGATGTATTGCATGTCAACAATTCGCTTTACGAGCAAATAGGTCTTCCCGTTTTCTGGTGTTTTCGTGAAGTAGGAGGTGACGCGTTTCTTTAAGTTCTTGGCTTTCCCAACATAGATGATTGTTCCGGCACTGTCAAAATACTGGTAAACACCCGGTTTTTCAGGAAGCGTTTTCAGTTTGAGTTGCAGTTGGTCTGTCATGCGTTAGGGGTTAAACAATCTAATGTTTGATTATTGAAGCCAATCGTCACTATTCTGTTTAGTATGAAATACAGCAAGTACATAAACGGTTTGTTCATTGAATATGTAATGGATGCCGAATTCAAATTTTTTCAAAAATTTTATTCTTACGGTTTTGTATCTGATTTGACATTTTGAAGGGTTTTTTTGGATGTAATGCATACCCTTGTCCAATTCGAGTAAAAACGCCTTTTCTAAGCCTTGTTTTTTTTCAAAAAACCAAATTACTGCTGTTTCAATTTAAATTTGTGCTGCCCGACTGACGACAATAGAAGGAATCACTTTAATTTATATTTAGCGATCAAGCCTTCTTTAACGGTATTCCAATCGTTATACTCGTTTGTATTCGATAGATGTTTTTCTAACGCAATATCAAGTTGTTCTTTTTGCCAATTTGGTAGGTCTGTACTTTCTATTTGAACGAATTCTAGCGATTGTAGGTACGCCAACAAATCTTTACCCTTTTCGTTAGAATCATCAATATGAATTGTTATTTGCATGTTTAAAAATTATCCATAACGAATATACAAAAATGCCTCGTTGAATAAAAATTACTTGGACATTTATTCCTCAGAAGGACGATGAACTAATCGTTCGAAATAATCTCAAACAACTCGCTCAAGTTTGGCGAGATGATGATTTCAATGCGGCGATTTTTTGCTTTGTCCGCAGGATCAACAGGATGAAACTCAGAACGACCAGCGGCCATCAATTGAGCGGCGTTCATTTTTGAGTTGGACAGCAAAATATCGATCACTGACGTAGCACGCAAAACGGACAATTCCCAGTTGGATGTCGGATGTGACGCACTCACCAATTTGTCTGTATCTGTGTGACCTTCAACGATGATTTCCAAGTCTTTTTCATTCTCAAGGACCTTCGCTAATTCGACAAGTGCTTTCTTTCCATTCGCTTCAACAACGGTACTTCCTGAGGCAAACAATAACTTCGCCTCCATGCTGACATAAATTTTTCCATTCTTCTGAACAACTGTCAACCCCTGGCTCTCAAACCCTTTTAAGGCATTGGCTACTTTCGCTTTCAGCAATTTCGTTGCCTCATCTTTTCTGGCAATGGCCTCTTCCAATTCGTTCACACGCTGTTCGCGTTCTTCAAGCATTTTTTGCTTGTTGATCAACTCATTTTCCAATGCGGTTAACGCATCCTCTTTGCGTTGGAGCTCTAAATTTTTGGCCTCCAATTCCGCTTGAAGTGCCGCCGTTTCTTTAGCTCCCGAATTGCGCAACTTGTCAAATGAACGCTCAAGGGATTCACTCTGCGCTTGAAGTTTGTCGTATTCAGATTGTAAAATCCGCAAGTCATGCCCTAGTTTTGTGGTGTCGCCAGAGAGTTCACTCACCTCTTTTTTTAATACGCCATAACGGGATTCCAAATCTTTGGCCTTGCCCTCATTGTCCAATGCACTGCTTTTGAACTTCGCCAATTCTTCTGCGCAAATTTTTTCGCGCTCAACAAGTTCTTTGTATTTTTTTGATGGAACACATGCAGTAAAAATGGCCACAGCCACGATCGGAAGTAATTTTCTCATGAGGAAGTATTTGTCATGCAAAGGTCCTCAATTCATACCTTGCCTTTGTCGAAGTGCCTGGGCTTTTATAAACACCCAAAATTGAATAACGCGAATCACTCAAATAATGGACAGGCCGAAGTGTTTCGGTTCGATTTCCGACAGGTGTTGAAACTTAGAGAGATTTCATGGCTATTGCTGCTGGCTTTACGCATGGCTGAAATAGTGGCATCGAACGAATATTGAATGGATAACCGTTGATTTAATTTAAAACCTGCGAAAAAGATAAGACAATCTTGATTTCTATAGCCAAGTCCGAAGTTGAATTGATTGTTCAAATCAGCCATCATTTGAAGGTCAAGAGCGACTGGTCCACGGCTTGGAACCTTCAATAGAACAGCCGGAATCAAGGTGAACTTTTCGCTGAACTGAAAGCGGTAACCTGCGTTTAGTAGGGCATGAAAATGAAACTTTGAAGTCATTCCAATTTCCTTCCAACGAGATGCAATGAGGTGATCGAGTACCAATCCAACGTAATAATTTTTTCCATTCCACCAGGCGCCAAAGGTGGCATCGGGAACAACGAAGGAGGCTTCTTTCAGCACCGTCGGGTCTGGATCAATGCTTGTACTCGTACTTGGATCGTACCCCAACTGAATCACTCCACCATAAATACCAAGCGACAAACGGGTATCACGAGTAAAATTAAAGTGGGCAGCATAAGCGGCATTGAGTCGGTTGGTATTGAATTGACCCACGCGGTCGCTTTCAAACCGAAGACCAATGCCCTGTCTGGCAGAAAGGTATTGTTTGCGCTTTGAAGTCAAGGGAGCAGAAAGTGTAAACATCCCGGATTTCGGAGCGCCACCAAATCCCACCCATTGTGTGCGGTAAATCGTGTGCACATCGACGCACGATTTGATGCCTGCGTGTGCTGGATTTATCGCAAATTGATGCGAAGACCATTGCGAATACTGCGCGATTTGTTGACCGAAGATTTCCCCCGTGCTCAACAATGCGAAAGACATCAACGCTATGTGAAATCTTCCTTTCATCGCACTAAGGTTATGCTACCGTGAAACACCTGTTCATCGGAATCGCGCAATTCGATGATGTAAAAATAAACTCCCTCATTCAGTGGATTGCCATTGCGGGTACCGTCCCATTCTTTGCTGCTTGAGTAGCCAATGGACTGAAAAACCTCTTGGCCCCAACGGTCAAAAACCTTTACGAAACAATCGGTGTAGATGTTGATTCCTTGGATCTCCCATGTGTCGTTTGTTCCATCGTTATCGGGAGAAAATGTGTTTGGAATGAATAGAGGTGA
>JBILBT010000055.1:0-13285 GCA_044353545.1 Crocinitomicaceae bacterium
CTAAGGCGCTTTTTTTTATGGCTAAACCTAAGTTCTTTACGTTCCATTTCTTTGTGTAAGACTTATCAAAAGTCAACGTTTGAAAAAAAAATCATACTTCTACAGATAAAAATGAATTTCGTGCTGCTTTTCATTTATTTTTGCCTCCAAAATTAACCCAAAGGCGGTGAGCCCCATCACCAAATTTGACCGAAGAGGATTTTACAGGAAGACATTTTTAACGCAACAATAACCCGAAAACAGAAGGACGCCATGTCAAAAAAACGCGCCATTATCAGTTACGAAAAATTAACGATTGAGCAAAAGAAGCAAATCTTGAAGGACTTCCCTGATGGATATGCAAATCATTTAACCACCATAAAAACCCCAACAGGACAAGTGTTGGATGCCTTGATTTGGGAAACGGATGAGGTCATCTATTTAGTAAAGATCAATAAAATGACTCCGAAAGCTCCAGCAGTAGATGATGAGGACGAAGATTTCGAAGACGACTTGGACAAAGTAGATGTAAAAGACGGGGATGACGATTCAAATTCTGATTCAGACGACGATGATGATGACTACGGAGACAAGCCCGATGATGACGGCGACGAAGAAGAGTAAATCTTAACATAAAAAAATCCCCAGCAGTGTTGGGGATTTTTTTTTGTCAAGGAAAGAATGAATTATGAATTACGAATTACGAATTACGAATTACGAATTACGAATTACGAATTACGAATTACTTGATTCCATAAATTTCGAAGAACGATCAAGTCTTAATGTCTTGAAATCTTAATGTCTTGAATTCGTTTAATCGTTCAGCTTCAACACCGCCATAAACGCCTCCTGTGGAATTTCCACGCGACCTACCTGACGCATACGCTTTTTACCTTCCTTCTGCTTTTCTAGGAGCTTGCGTTTGCGGGAGATATCTCCACCGTAACACTTCGCAGTAACATCCTTACGCAAGGCTTTGATCGTTTCGCGGGCAATGACTTTTGCGCCAATCGCCGCCTGAATTGGAATCTCAAACTGTTGACGTGGGATCAACTCCTTCAACTTCACACAAATCTTCTTTCCAAGATCGTACGCATTGCTGCGGTGAACCAAGGCCGAAAGTGCATCCAACTGCTCGCCATTCAACAACATGTCCATGCGGATCAAGTCGGAGGATTTATAGCCAATCGGGTGGTAGTCAAATGAAGCATACCCGCGTGATACAGATTTCAAGCGGTCGTAGAAGTCGAATACAATCTCTGCCAAAGGCATTTCAAAAGTCAACTCCACTCGGTCTTGTGTCAAGTATACCTGATTTTTCAGTTCGCCACGTTTCTGAATACACAAGGTCATTATTTGACCTATGTACTCCGATTTTGTGATGATTTGTGCTTTGATATATGGTTCTTCAATGTGGTCAATTCCAGCCGGATCGGGCAACTCAGACGGGTTGTTTACGATCAATCCAAGCTGCGGATCTCTGCGCATGTAACAGAAGTATGACACGTTGGGAACAGTGGTGATTACGGTCATGTTGAATTCACGTTCAAGGCGCTCTTGGATAATCTCCATGTGCAACATACCTAAGAATCCACAACGGAAACCAAAGCCAAGAGCAGCGGATGATTCTGGCTCAAACACCAACGATGAGTCATTCAGCTGAAGTTTTTCCATGCTGTAGCGCAACTCTTCGTATTCATCCGTTTCAACAGGATAAATTCCTGCAAAGACCATGGGTTTCACATCTTCAAAACCTTTGATGGCCGTCTCACACGGATTGTTCGCAAGGGTAATCGTATCTCCAACCTTTACTTCGTTGGCTTGCTTTATGCCCGAAATGATGTATCCAACATCTCCGGCCCGTACTTCTTTCCTCGGACTGAGATCCATTTTCAGAATCCCAATTTCATCGGCATTGTATTCTTTTCCCGTGTTGAAGAACTTGATGCGATCTCCCTTCTTGATGACACCATTCTTCACGCGGTAGTATGCGATAATACCTCGGAAAGAGTTGAATACAGAGTCAAAAATCATGGCTTGCAAGGGTGCGCTTTCATCACCCTTTGGTGCAGGGATACGATTGATCACAGCTTCAAGGATGCGATCCACTCCAAGTCCAGTTTTTCCAGATGCTTGAATGATGTCTTCGAGTTCACAGCCGATAAGCTCTATAATTTGATCGGAAACCTCTTCGGGCATTGCGCCTGGAAGGTCCATCTTATTTAAGATTGGAATGATCTCTAAATCGTGTTCTAAAGCCAAATACAGATTGGAAATGGTCTGTGCTTCAATTCCTTGTGAGGCGTCTACAATCAACAGGGCTCCTTCACAAGCGGCAATCGAACGAGAGACCTCATACGAGAAATCCACGTGTCCAGGAGTGTCGATCAGGTTGAGTACATATTCTTGCCCTTCAAAGTGGTAGTTCATCTGAATGGCGTGACTCTTAATGGTGATTCCTCGTTCGCGCTCCAAATCCATGTCATCGAGCGCTTGCGCTTGCATTTCACGGTCCGATATGGTACCAGTCGTCTGCAAAAGGCGGTCTGCCAAGGTGCTTTTCCCGTGATCAATATGTGCGATGATGCAAAAGTTGCGGATGTTTTTCATAATTCTTTGCCGTTCGGTTTCAGGGCCATTGAGTGTGCAAAAATACATTAAAAATCCCAATTTTATGGAAAATGCATTACGGCCCCGGGTTTCAACCTGGTGAAAAATAATGGGTTTCAACTCGGGGAAATAAAGGGTTTCAGCCTAGGGTTAAAAAAGGCATTCATTATTCGTATATCAACCATTTAATGGTTTACCACACGTGGAATACCTAAGCACATGAGTCTAAAAGCGAATTGTCTTAAATAGAAAAGAGGAGCTTGTGTGCCCCTCTCGTCTTTACCTAACCTACTACTACTACTTATGAAAACTAACTAAACTTTCTAATCGGTGATTTCAAATCATATGCCAAAATTGGCTTGCTTGATCTGAGATTTGATTGTTTAACGTATGTAAGACACTTTAATTACATCTTCGGTTCGCCTTTTAACTTTTTTTGGGTATTTACAGGTCAATTGAGTATCAAACAATCTGCTGTTCTTAATTTTGATTTAGATATGATACAGGTTTATCAAGAAATCCATAAATTCGTTGTCCATGAGCACACAATCAGAAAAGAATGGAAACAAAGGGCTGCGCTATCGCTCCGTTTCTACAGTCATCGGGATTTCTCTTGTTTTATTTATGATTGGACTTGTCCTAGGCGGTGTCTTTGGACTTGAAAATGTGCAACGTCAAGCGAAGGAAAGTTTGCAAGGTGACTTGTTTTTTACCCCTGAAATGAACAACGCGGACATCAAACAAATCGAACAAGAACTTAAATCTTGGAAGGAGTTTAGCGATGTGTTTTATATTTCTCCCGAACGTGCCATCGAGGAGTTTAGTGGTCAAGATGAAAACGCGGAGGAAATTCTGGCCATCTTCGAAGGAGAGAATCCGCTTCCACCAACCATTGGATTTAAACCCAAAGCAGAATACGCGACCAAGGAGGGAATGGAAAAAATTAAGGCCGCCTTGCTGAAAGCTTATCCGGATGAAATTGATGAGGTCAATTACGACAAGGCAAGTGTGGAGGATGTAAACCTCGGATTTCGACAGTTTGTGTTTCTTTTCTTGACCGTGGCAGCCCTGCTCATCATTATTGCGGTGGCCATGATCAACAATACCATTCGATTGGCACTGTATTCAAAACGCTTTACCATTAAAACGATGCAATTGGTTGGTGCAACGTCTTCTTATATCCGCCGACCATTCATTATTCAATCTGTGTTTAATGGAATTATTTCGGCACTGATTGGTTTGGCATTGCTCATGACCTTGTTCTTTGCCTTGAACAATTCATTGGATACCATTGAAATTACGTATTCTGTAAAAAGTTTCATCCTTCTTTGTTCATCTCTCCTCGCAATAGGAATCGTGATTTCGGTCTTGTCCACGTGGTTTGCGCTAAACAAATATTTGAGAATGAAATTAGACGATTTGTATTAAATTTGACGCATGGAAAAGAAGAACACACACGCCTTTGGCTTTCGTAAAGAGAATTACAAATTCTTGTACATTGGTCTTGCAGTGAATATTATTGGCTATTTACTGATGATTGGCGGTGCTGCAAAAGACCCCAATTCCTTCGATGAATCAGAACTATTTAGTGATGTGCGGATTACCGTTGCGCCAATTCTTATCGTAGCAGGCTTTGTGATTATTCTTTTTTCAATCATGAAAAAACCCGCTTCAAAAAATAAGGAAAC
Source organism: Crocinitomicaceae bacterium (assembly GCA_044353545.1). Lineage (GTDB taxonomy): Bacteria > Bacteroidota > Bacteroidia > Flavobacteriales_D > Crocinitomicaceae > M0103. Next base: position 4,278 of record JBILBT010000055.1, read on the forward strand.
GGAAGCTCATAATTGGTAGACAAAGCATCGAAATAACCCTTTTTTTCAATGGATTTAATTCAGGCGCTACTCCTGGCATTTGTTGAGGGACTCACAGAGTTTCTTCCCATTTCCTCTACAGCACACATGATCTTCACAAGTGCCATCTTCGAAACTCAGGATGACTCCTTTGTGAAGATGTTTCAAGTGTCGATTCAATTCGGTGCAATTCTTTCGGTTATTGTTTTATACTGGCGCAAATTCTTGAACGTCAAATCCTTTAACTTTTACCTTAAATTGGCCATTGCGGTAATTCCTGCTTTGGTTTTGGGGAAGCTTTTTGATGATAAAATTGAGTCTGTTCTCGGAAATCCTGTGCCCATCGCCATCGTTTTGATTGTTGGTGGTGTCGTTCTTCTCTTCGTTGACCGCTTTTTCAAACGTCCGAAAATTAAAACCGAGGAAAACATCACCATTCGTAAAGCATTGATCATCGGATTTTGGCAATGTCTGGCAATGATGCCTGGGACAAGCCGTTCTGCAGCATCGATCATTGGCGGAATGCAACAAGGACTCACGCGTAAGTTGGCTGCCGAATTTTCTTTTTTCCTCGCAGTACCCACTATGCTCGCAGTTACGGCATATTCCATTTTCCTGAAAGACTGGAAATACGAAGGGACTGAACAAAAAGGGTACGAAATGATTACCCAATCGTCGGACAACATCACTTTTTTTATTGTAGGAAATATCCTCGCCTTTTTTGTAGCGATGCTCGCGATTCGTGTGTTCATCGGCTTGATCGATAGACATGGCTTTCGCATCTGGGGATGGTACCGCATCATCGCTGGAACTGTCTTGTTGATTTACTTTACGCGTTAATGGATTTTTTAGCTGGAGAGACCATCTTGGTCGATAAACCCTTGGGATGGACTTCCTTCGATGTGGTCAATAAAGTTCGTTGGAATCTGAAACAAGCGTTGGGTGTGAAAAACATCAAAGTGGGTCATGCCGGAACTCTTGATCCATTGGCCAGTGGATTGTTGATCTTGTGTACGGGAAAAAACACCAAGACAATCGACTCCATCATGGCCGGCGAAAAAACGTACACAGGAACCATTCTTTTAGGCAAAACAACGCCCTCTTACGATTTGGAAACAGAATATGACGCTCAATACCCTGTGGATCACATCACGAAGGAGGCGATGGATGCTGCGGTAATCAAGCTTACTGGTAACATCATGCAGGTGCCTCCAATTTTTTCAGCCAAACAAATAGATGGCAAACGGGCCTATGATTTGGCGCGTGCAGGCAAGGCGGTAGAATTGAAGGCCAATGCGATTGAAGTAGAGAAATTCAGCATTGATGCGTCAAGATTTCCAGAAATTGACTTTGAAATAACGTGTTCCAAAGGAACATATATCCGATCTATCGCCTACGATTTTGGTGCAATGTTGAATTCTGGCGGAACATTAATTCGCTTGCGCCGCACAAAATCAGGAAACTTTGACGTCGAGAAAGCCTTTACAGTCGACGCTCTGCTCGAAGTGATTCAAAGGACTAATTCTAATTACTAATTACTAATTACTAATTACTAATTACTAATTACTAATTACGAATTACGAATTACGAATTACGAATTACGAATTACGAATTACGAATTACTTGAATCCTTAACTATCGAAGGGCGATCAAGTCTTGAAATCTTAAAATCTTGTTGTCTTGACATCTAAATGTCTTAAAATCCACAAGCCCTTGACAAGGGGGTCTGAATGTTGTATCTTTGCGCTCCTCTTAAACAAGCGGACCACCAAAATAAGAATGTATGAGTAAAATGAAACTTTCTGATTTCAGCTTCGATCTTCCAGATGAACTGGTTGCGGAGTATCCTAGCGACAATAGAGATGAAGCCAAGTTAATGGTGATCAATCGCAAAGAAGGAACAATCGAACATCACCTGTTCAAGGACATCATTAACTATTTCAATGATGGCGATGTGATGATTACCAACAACACGCGTGTATTTCCAGCACGTATGTATGGGAACAAAGAGAAAACGGGAGCGAAAATCGAAGTTTTCTTGCTTCGCGAACTCAACCGCGAAAGCTTGTTGTGGGATGTTCTTGTTGATCCTGCCCGCAAAATCAGAATTGGAAATAAATTGTACTTCGGTGACGATGATTCATTGGTAGCTGAGGTGATCGACAATACCACTTCACGTGGACGTACTTTGCGCTTTTTATTTGATGGACCTTACGAGGACTTCAAAGCGAAAATCACTGAATTGGGGGAAACTCCACTTCCGAAATACATCAAGCGTGATGTCGAAGCAACCGATGAGGAGCGTTATCAAACAATCTTCGCTTCGGAGGAAGGGGCAGTAGCTGCACCAACTGCTGGACTGCATTTCTCACGCGAGTTGATGAAACGCCTTGAATTAAAAGGAATCCAGTTTGCAGAAGTTACGCTCCATGTTGGACTTGGAACATTCCGTCCTGTGGAGGTGGAAGACCTTACGAAACACAAAATGGATTCTGAGCAAGTGATTATATCGGAAAAATGTGTGAAAATTGTTAATGCCGCAAAAGAAAATAAAAAGCGGGTGTGCGCCATCGGTACAACATCAATGCGTTCGATTGAAACGTCAGTTTCTACAAACGGAATGTTGAAGCCCTACGACGGGTGGACGAACAAGTTCATTTTCCCACCTTATGAATTTAGTATCGCTGATTCTATGGTGACGAACTTCCACACACCACTTTCCACTTTGTTGATGATGATTTCAGCATTCTGTGGTCACGAATTGATGATGAATGCCTACAAGCAAGCCATTGAAAACAAATACCGCTTCTACTCTTACGGTGATGCGATGTTGATTCTATAATTGAGTGCTATAAATAAGACTGAAGGGGCGAATGAAAATTTGCCCCCTTTTCTTTTACTTCTTTTTTTCCTTTTGGATGTCTAAGTAAGCTCTTTCGATGAATCCCCATCCGAAGTTTTCCATGTTCACGATGTCATTCAATAAAATGATGCAATCGGCCTTTTTCATTTCTTCGAGAAGGTTCATTCCCGCTAATCCTTGATTGTTGTTGGTCGGGTCTTTTCGTGTGTTGAAATAATAGAGGTATTTCGTGTCTGGTGTAAAAAGTTGTTGACGCAAGCCAGTCATTGAAACCACATCGAAGAAACTGTCTGAAATGATGAGGGCCCTAATTTTCCTTCCTCCCGGCGTTTGGGTTGGAAATGTAAGGCAACGCAGATCGGTGTCGTTCGGTGGAGAAAGGACATTCAACAGCTGCGCAAGGTCATTGTCGTTATAAAAAAAGCGATAGGTTTTATCCAGAGTATACTTAGGGTGGCTATATTCGCTATGCTTGAGTTGTTCCACTTTGCTTACAAGCGTGTCCATAGCCAGAGCTGCACCATACATGGACCAGTGTATGCCTGATTTAGAAATCAAAGGTGCCGTGGATGATTTTTTTATATCCAGAAAATAGGTATTGAAATCAATGACGTGAATGCCCTTTTTTAGCGCTTCTTTCGTGATGGCTTTGTAGTTGGATCGATCCGTTTTGCGGATGTGAACCTCGGGCAGATCTTCCGCATAAAAATTGGTTTTTGATGGAGCAATTGCTAAGATGATGGGGTGTGATTCGCCCAAGAACTCCTGAATTTTAGTGAGCTTTCGAACCTTTTCGTTTACTGCTTCCTGCCCAATAAATGAAGTTCCCTCGTTGTAATCTGCACTGTAAAAACGGAAGAGATTCCCATTGTATTCAAAGATCTGTTGGGCATTTATTTTTCCAAAAAACGAATATTCTACTTGATTTCTAAGCCGTACCAAAGGACCTTTAACGGCAAGATTTTCTCCTAAATACACTTCAGTATGGCGCTGAAATGAACCAGACAACCAATCCAATTTTCCGCTCAAAGAATCCTTCATTTCCTTAGCTTTCGAATCTTGAACGCCATTCAAAGGTGTAAAATCTCTCCAGTGGAAGATTTGAAAACTCAAGGGAACGCAAAGAAAAAGGAGCACAAGTCCCTTCATCAATTTCGATGATCTTTTTTCCTGCGCTTCCATTAGAATTTGAAATAAATGAAAGGATTAAATCCGTTAGCCACAATGAAGGACAGGCTAACGAGAAACAGAACACATGAAATCCCTGCGATTGTCCATTGTTTGAGCGCTTGTGGCTGTTCGGCGATGAACCAATCACTGTGTGCGCGAAGGAAAGGACTTAAGCCAAATAAGCAAATGACACCAGCGAATAGTAGGTGTGTGAAATAGTAGAAGCTATTTTGAATATCCCGCAAACCAATGGTAGAGAAATTCCACATTTTTGTGTAAACCTCGAGCGCATCTGTCAAAGAGTCTGCCTGAAAAAGTACCCAGCCATTGAGCACCACGATGAAGGTGAAAATCACAGAGAATAGAGATGCACGGAGTAATGCTTTTTCTAGAAAGAGGCGGTCCAAAATGAGCCATGTCCCATGAAACACTCCCCAGAGCACAAAGGTCCAATTGGCACCGTGCCAGAGTCCGCTAAGCAAGAAAACAATCATTAAGTTCATGTAGGTCCGTGCAGCTCCTTTGCGATTTCCACCAAGTGGAATGTAGAGGTAGTTTTTCATAAAATCCCCCAAGGTGATGTGCCATTTTTTCCAAAACTCAGTGATGGAACGGCTGGTGTAGGGACGGTCAAAGTTTTCAGGAAAGGTGAAACCAAAGAGCTTTCCAAGACCAATCGCCATGTCAGAATACCCCGAGAAATCAAAATAAATTTGAAAGGTATACGCCAGCATTCCAAGCCAAGCTGCACTTGTGCTGAGGTCATCAGCGCCATGAAGGAGCTGGTTAGAAAAGTCCCCGAGCACATTGGCAATCAACACTTTTTTCGCCAGTCCTATTGAAAACCGTGTGAATCCCGCCAAAAACTGATGGCTTGTTTCGACACGACCTGTGATTTGTTGAGCAACGAGATTGTATTTAACTATTGGTCCTGCGATGAGGTGTGGGAATAAAAAGCTATACAACACGTAATTGTGAAGGTAGCGCTGAGGTTCTGCATATCTTCGGTACACATCCACTGCGTAGGTAATGGATTGAAAGGTGTAAAATGAAATGCCAATCGGCAAAACAACAGATTTCCAGGCAATCATTCCCCCACCCATCAGGTCAAGAAGTGAGTTCGTGTTTTCCAGAAAAAAATTAAAGTACTTGAAGTAAACGAGAAAGCCAAGGTTGAATACAACACTGAAGATCATCACTTTGCGACGTTGTTTTCCTTCGAGTGAGCTTAAATGCCTTACGAGAAAAAAGTTAGCGACACATTCCAAGAGCAATACAAACAGAAAGGCTGGTTCGCCCCAAGCGTAAAAAAATAGGCTAGAAAAGAGTAGGAGAATGTTTTTAAGTTTACTCGGAACACTGGTGTAAAGGACCAGTAATATCGGCAGAAAGAACACTGCGAATATGATTCCAGAGAAAACCATCTGCTAGTTGCTAAACTTGTATTTTAGTATGCAATAGATTGCGCGAAATCCATCTCTCCATCCAATTTTTTTGCCTTCCTCGTAAGTGCGGCCATAGTAAGATATCCCTACTTCGTAGATGCGAATGCCTTTCACTTTTGCCAGTTTGGCGGTAATTTCTGGTTCTATACCAAAGCGACGTTCACGGATGGTAATTTTTTTGGCAATGGATGTACGCATCAGTTTGTAGCACGTTTCCATATCTGTCAAATTCAAGTTGGTCATGATGTTGGAAAGTGTCGTAAGAAACTTATTTCCAATCGAGTGCCAGAAGAATAAAATGCGGTGCGGGTTGTGACCTATAAACCTTGAACCATAAACCACATCGGCATTGTCCTTGAACACAGGTTTAAGCAACAAGGCGTATTCGTCAGGATCGTATTCAAGGTCGGCATCCTGAATGAGTAGGTAGTCGCCCGAACATTCTTGAATGGCCCGATTGATTGCAGCGCCTTTCCCCTTATTTTTTTCCTGCTTGAACAGCTGAATATCTTCGCTTGAATGTGCTGCGATAAATTGCAAAACGACCTCCTCCGTAGAATCTGTAGAGCAGTCGTTTACTATGATAATTTCTTTTGTAATCCCTTCGGGTAGAACAGATTGAATCACCTTTTCTAGAAGCTCACAAATGGTGCGTTCCTCATTGTAAGCGGGGATTAATATGGACAGTTTTTGAATGGGCTGCATGCACAAATGTAAGGATATCAAGCGTGTTTGAAAAATGGCAATGGAAAAGCACAGTTTTAACCACTAAAAGAAAGTGATATTGATTACTTTTGTACACTGAATTTACTCAAATGATGGTCCTGAACACTGCCATATCTTTCAAACAAAAATACCGGGCATATTTCGTGTTTACGAAGTTCAGACTTTCATTCTCTGTAATTTTGTCGGCCTTAGCCGGTTACTTGTTTTCTGCGTGTTTAAACAACGTAGAGGTAGAAGGGGCCATTATAGCCAATTTATTGATCGGCGGATTGTTGGTGACAGCAGCGTCAAATGGGTCGAATCAAATTTGGGAACGCGACTTGGACAAGCTGATGAAACGCACCGAGCGACGTCCAATTCCACAAGGTCAGATGACTGTAAATGAAGGGTACATCGTTGTTGCAGTATGTTTACTTGTCGGCACATATTTGTTGTATCAAATCAATCTCTCGTCGGCAATTTTAGGTCTTATAGCCTATATCTCCTATGTCTTCATTTACACACCGATGAAGCGTATTTCGCCTTGGGCGGTGTTTGTAGGGGCTTTCCCTGGCGCAATTCCACCTATGCTTGGTGCGATAGCAGCGAAGGATGATTTTGGCTTACTTCCTGGAATTTTATTTTTCGTCCAGTTTATGTGGCAATTCCCCCATTTTTGGGCCATTGCATGGGTGGTGTATGACGATTACAAAGCAGCAGGATTTTCGTTATTGCCCTCGCGGACAGGACGTTCAAAGGAATCAGCGTTTCAAATCGTTGCATATGCCTTGGCGATGATTCCCTTCAGTTTGTTGCCTTGGGTCCTGGGTATGGTTGGAATGCTTTCCCTTGTCGTGGTTACGATAGCAGGAACGATATTTTTCTTGTATGCCTACCGACTTTACATTTCTTGTGAAACAGGAGATGCTCGAAAATTAATGTTTGCCTCTTTTATCTATTTGCCAATTGTCCAGTTTGTATATGTTATTGATTGTAATTTAATGAACTAAACCATGAGAAGAAATTTTACGGACGAGTTAAGTCCAGAATTGAGAGAAAAGACCAAAAAGAACTTGGTCTATGTGGGTATTTTAAGTATTACGATGCTCTTTGCCGGATTTACTTCGGCCTACATTGTGTCGATGGGGGATTCTTTTTGGGTGAAATATCCCTTGCCTTCGGGATTTTGGATAAGCACAGCGGTGATTATTGCGAGTAGTATTTTCTTTGAATTGGCCTTGCGGTTTGTACGAAAGAATAACATTAAAATGCTCAAGGTATTCATGTTGTTGACACTTCTTTCTGCACTTGGTTTTGTCTATTTTCAGTTCAAAGGATACGGACAATTGATTGGTGAAGGAGCACATCCTGCGAACAACCGAATCCTTGTTACGGAAGGCAATTACGGAGAATATTACACCGTGAAAATGAATGGTTCTTTCATCGATATTGACGGGAACACCTTTTTAATCAACGGACGTGAAATGAGTCAAAAGGAATTGGACGAATACAAAACCTTCATGTCTCAATTCCTAAAGGTAGATCGCAAAAAGGATTTGATTGTAAAAAGTTATGGGAAGGACTTTATTTTGTATTTGTCCAACGCACCTGTCGGTTTAATCAATGGCAAGTTGTGCAAGCCAGACGGAAAAGAATTGCAGTATGTGGATCTCCTTCGTCTCAAGCAATTGTCAGTTCATGTGCAAGATGAGCGAGGTGACTTTTTTCACCGCGGAAAAATCGGAACGGACTTCGACATCTATTTCAAAGGAGAAAAATTGGAATATTCGCAGCGTGAATTGCGTTTTAAAGGCCAAAAGTTGAATCGTTATCTGCAGATCAAAGCAATGGAAACTTCAGACACAGCCTCCTCTTATTTGTTCATTATTACCTTCTTGCATTTACTGCACATCGCAGTGGCTTTAATTTACCTATTGAGGGTTACAATGCGCTCATTTGCAGGTAAATTCTCTTCATCTGAGTTTCTTAGTTTAAAGCTCGGAGCACTATTCTGGCATTTTTTAGGCTTATTATGGCTCTATTTGTTGCTGTTTTTACTTTTTATTCATTAAACTTGCACAAAAATTTTTGTAATGGCAGGACACGCTACACAACAAATAGATAACGCAGCCCTGTGGGGCGGTAAGGTATCACCATTCAGCACGAGCTACGGAAAATTAATGATGTGGTTTTTCTTGGTTTCGGATGCTTTGACATTTGGAGGGCTTTTGATTGCCTACGGATACACGAGACATGACGCTCAGGATGCTTGGCCAATTGGTGAAGAAACATTCAATTCGATGCCTTTCTTGGGTCATGGATTTCCATTGTTGTACGTTGCATTGATGACATTCATCCTCATTGTTTCTTCGGTAACAATGGTGTTGGCGGTTGAAGCAGGTCATAGAATGGACAAGCGTGGAGTGGTAAAATGGATGATTGCTACAATCATTGGTGGATTCTTCTTCGTTGGATCACAGGCATGGGAGTGGTATCACTTTATCCATGGCTCTGAATTCGGAAAGGTAGAATTGGCTGATGGTTCTCAAGCCATAGTTAGAGGTCATTTTGGTGAAATTGAAAACTTTAAGGTAACCGTTGCGGGTAAACATCACAAAAAAGGAGATATCATCACAGAGGATTTGATGCACCAATACCAACATGCAGTTGTTGCTGGTCATATTGAAGACGGAGTGATTACCTTGCATGATGGTTCAAAAGCGACGATCACGAAAGCTGCTGATACACACTTTGAAATGATCATCAAGAAGGATGGTTCGAAAAACAAAGTTGGCGATAAACTTGAG